>JAAYAQ010000598.1 GCA_012719295.1 Candidatus Hydrogenedentota bacterium
AACACTTCGCCGAGATCGCGCTCGCTCGAGAGCTCGAGCGCGTGGCGGAATGCGTCCAGGGTAATGGCGCTCCCCCCGTGCGTCCGCAAGACGTTCCGGCAGGCCTCCCAATACGCTTCCCGTCCCGCGCCGGACTCGAGCCACCGCGCCAGTAACGCTCCCTGGCGCCCCATGCGCGCCACCGCATCCGGGCCCGAACGCGCCAGCTCCAGAGCGCTCAGCGTGCGCAGAGGGGTCTCGACGGGCTGTGGAAGCTGGGTCTCGACATACTCCTGCGCGACGCCCCTCCCCTTCAACTCGCGAAGAGCCGACCAGCCCGAGTGAACGGTCAGACCCTCGATGAGCCAGGCGCCTCCGTCCGGCCGCAGCGGATACCAGACGGGCGAGACGGTTCCGCCCCACCACTTGTGCGCAAGCGCGGCGGCGGCGGCGGCCAGCGCGGCCTCCTCACCGCGCAGGGGCTCGCGCGGAAGCGCAATCGCGTTGAGCCCGAGATACTCCGGTGTTTTCACGCGGCGGCTCAGGATGGCATGAGTCGCCGGGTCGCTCCCCCCAAGCAAGGCGCGGAGCGCGGTTTCGGTCCTGGGCAGACTGGACGCGAGTGGTTCCGCGAGGAAGGCATCGCCGGGCTCGAAGTAGACGGTGCACTGGACGTCCCCATAGACGCCGGCTCGGCTGGAATAGCGGCCGGCCACCAAAGGGATCCCCAGGCATTTCCGCGCCGGACGAATGCGGTAGGTGCGGCGGCCGTCCGCGGGCGGGTGCGTCTCTTGAGCATCGCCGGCCAGCAAGAATTCTCCCGCGATGGTGACGGTGCAATCGAACTGCGCGAAGCTGCCGAAGTCCACCGGGTGCCAGCAGGCGGTCCACGGGAGCCAAACTTCGTCGGAGCGGATTTCCGCGCCGGCCAGCGACGTGGCCGTGATGCTCCCGGAAAACGAGACTGCGAGCTGGGTGCGTTCTCCCGTGGCCAGACCCTTGGGAAGAGCCACACGCACGAAGCCCCCCTGCCGGGAAACGGGCAGCATCCGGCCGGCGCACGATGCCGAAAACGAGTTCAGACCGGGGTTGAGGACGAAGCAGACGGCATCGAGGCCGGCGCCCCCGCATTCAACGTCGAGAACGCCGTGCCCCTGCAGGCGCCCCGTGCCGGGGTGTACCTCAATCTCCAGGGTCTGGGTGACAATGCGCTGCGACGCAATCGCGCGGGCCATTCGGGCATCGAGAACACGCCGGGCCCAGGGAGGCCCGTCCGGGTACTGATCCAGCCGTTCCTGCGCCATGCGAAACGCGACGAATGCCGCGATCAGCAGGCCCAAAACCCCCACAAGAAGGGCTGACTTCGTCGTTCGCCGCCTCTTCATCGAGTCGCGACCGCTCAATGCGCTCCGTTCGCCTCAGCCTCTCGGCTCAATGCGGGGAAACCCGTCGTAGACGATCTTGACGAACTCCCCATCACTGAGAATGGACATGCGAGCGGCTTCGGTAACCAGTTCGTTGATGCTGCTGTTCGCGGGCGTGGCGATGAGCCGTTTTTCGTCAATTTCGGCGATGAGCTCCCGGCGCTTCGCGAGGGCGTCGGTCTCCGGCATCCCGGCGGTCTCCGCGCG
The DNA here is from genome assembly GCA_012719295.1 of Candidatus Hydrogenedentota bacterium. Lineage (GTDB taxonomy): Bacteria > Hydrogenedentota > Hydrogenedentia > Hydrogenedentales > SLHB01 > UBA2224. The sequence goes on from JAAYAQ010000598.1 coordinate 1,611, forward strand.
CATACGGCCAACGCTCCCCAGGTTCGCCGCCACAGAATCATACCCGTAGCCCATGGGCTTGTAGCCCGGCCCCTCCCAGGGCCCCAGCTGGAAGAAGTCCGGGTTGACGAAGTTGAAGACCGTCCCGCCCGGCCCCAGGGCCTCCATGTAGGAATGGCTCACGCCGCGAAACTGATCATTGTGCTGGAGCAGTCCCGTCTTCCCCGGGCCTTCACAATACAGCACCAGGCCTTGTTCATTCGGGCCCGCGCCTTCGTCGGGATAGCCCAGGCCGTTGATGACCGACAATACCGCGTCATTCTCAAACACCACCCGCCCCTGTGACCAGAGGTAGCCCACGTTGCCATTCGGGAACGTCCCCTTGACTCCGTGGACAGAGACCCCCACCGGCTTCAGGCCCGTGATGAAATAGGTCAGATCGACGTAGTGGCATCCGATGTACACGAAGGGATCGGTGTTCTCGCAGGTGAACCAGTTCTGGAAGTTGGAATGGCGGTACAGATACGGTTCAATCAGTTTTGCCTCGCCCATGACGAAGTCGCCGAAATGGCCCTGCTCGTAGTGTCCGCGGGCAATCAGGGCGCGCCGGTCGAAGCGCTTGTGGTACTCGACTCCGACAAACAGGCCCTTTGAGCGGGCCAGTTCCTCGACCTCGACGGCCTGCGCGTACTTGAGCACCAGCGGTTTCACGCACAGCACGTGCTGGTTGTTGTTCAAGGCCTCCATCACCACGGGATAATGCAGCTGGTCGGGCATGGCCACCACCACCGCATTGTACGGCGGCATTTTGGCCACGATCTCCTTGTAGAGTTCCGGGAAGTCATGCCCCCCCGCCTCGTTCAGGGACGGGTGCGCCGTGAAATCCTGTCCCGGAAACGATGCGGCAAATTGCGGGTTTTCTTTCAGGGCGCGCAGGGGGCGGTTGTTCAGTGCGCAGATGCTGATCTCCCCCACAACGCCAAGCCGCTGCAAATGATAGATCGACGGGAGAAGCAAGTCGTTGGTGATCATGCCCCCGCCAACAATAGTCACATCAAATGCGTTTGCATTGGCCATGCGTATCCCCTTCCGTGGTTTCCCGGAAATTCTCTGCGCGCACACCGCGCCATACCACGCGCGCAATCAGTTACGGCTTGCGATGCTCACGACGGCTCGTCGGGCAGCTCGGGCTCCTCGGCCGTCTCGCTCGCGCCCTCGGGAGCGCCCGCCGGCGCGTCCGGCGCGACCGCCGCATCTTCCTTCTTGGGAAGCAGGATCTCGATATTCACATCGGCAATGGCCTTCTCGAGAAACTCGTTAAACGCGCGGTTTTTCGCCCTTGTTTCCGCGGCATTGCGGATGTCGTCCTGGATTTCCTCGAATTCCAACGTCCGAGCCGGGTCACGCTCGCTGACTTTCATGATGTGCCAGCCGTAACGGGTCTGGAACGGTTCGCTCACCTCGCCGATGGGAAGTTCGAACATGAGTTTGTCAAATTCCGCGACCATTCTTTCGTGCGGCACATCCTCGAACGCGCCGCCGCGGGGCGCGGACGATTCGTCCTCGGAGACTTCCTTCGCGACCTCGCCGAAGTCTTCCTTGCCATTCACCACCCGGTCGCGCGCCGCGTCGATGCGCTTCTTTGCTTCCGCGATGTCCTCTTCCGAGCCATCACGGGGAGCCAGGATCAGGATATGCGCCACATCGGCCGTCTCGGGTTTACTCAACCGGCCGGCTTCTTTCAGACCTTCGTACGCCTGTTTCACTTCGTCGTCCGTGACCGTGATATCTTTGGTCTTCTCGTCAAAGAACTTCTGGCAGATAAGCTGCTCCCGCATCTTTCCCTTGAGTTCGTCCTCGGTGATGCCCCGGGCTTCCATGATCTGCTCCAACTGGCCTTCCGGCATGCTCTCTTTGACCTTGGCGAACTCCGCGTTCACCTCGTCATCCGTAATGGCGGTCTCGGCCTTCTTCGCGAGAACGTAGACGACCTTGCCGCGGATGAGCGATTGCAGGACCCGCTCCGCGTCCTCCCGGTCGAGCTGTTCGGGCGCCTGGGCCGGGTCGCGGTTGGGATCTGAGGCCGCGCGGGCGGCCTTCATGCGCATGGCGGTCATCATCGCCTGTTGCAGTTCCTCCCCCGTAATCTCCTCGCCGTCCACTTTTGCCACGATTTCGGGAATCTGCTGGGGCTGGCTCTCAAGCACCGGAGCG
>JAAYAQ010000599.1 GCA_012719295.1 Candidatus Hydrogenedentota bacterium
AGCGAGCTCTTCGGCCACGCCCGGGGCGCGTTCACCGGCGCCATCCGGGACCACGTGGGCCGCTTCGAACGCGCCAACGGCGGCACCATCTTCCTCGATGAGGTCGGCGACATCCCCCCGCTGGTCCAGGTGAAGCTGTTGCGCGTGCTCCAGGAACGCGAACTCGAGCGCGTCGGCGAATCCATTCCCCGCAAAGTCGATGTGCGCGTGATTGCCGCCACCCACCGCAATCTGCGCGAACTCGTCCGGCGCGGCGAATTCCGCGAAGACCTCTTCTACCGGCTCAAGGTGTTTCCCGTCCACCTGCCGCCCCTGCGCGAACGCAAGGAGGACATCGACCCCCTCGTCAAACGCTTCATCGCCCAGTTCAACGCCGACACCGGCAAGAACATTCAGGGCCTCACCCCCGATGCCCTCCGCATGGTCCTCGACTACTGCTGGCCGGGGAACGTCCGCGAACTCGAAAACGCCATCGAACACGCCTTTGTCACCTGCAACAGCGCGTACATCGGCCCCCTCGATCTCCCCATCGAGATGCGCCGGGTCGAACTCAAACGGCAGCTCTGCGACGACCCCGGCCAGGCCGATCCCTTCGCCCTGCCCGGACCCTATTCCGAACTCCCCGCGCGACGCAAACGGGGAAACACGCGCGAAGAGCTCATGGCCGTGCTCGACGTCTCCGGATGGAACAAGGCCGAGGCCGCGCGGCGGCTCGGAATCACCCGGACCTCCATCTGGCGGCGCATGAAAAAACTCGGCGTGCCCCTCGATCGGCCTGCGGAAGGCCTGCGCGAGGAGATGCCGGGCACGCCGCCGGCATCGTAACCGCCGCGGCGCCGGGCGAACCACCTGCGCCTGGCCCGGCATGCTGCGAGACGATGCGCGGCAACTGCCCGTTCCCGGCTGCGGAAACCGGTCTGGCGGCCCAAAAACCGTTCGCGCAACGTTACTCCTAACAGGCTTTGTAACGCATTGAAACGTTACTTGCTGCTTTACGTCCGGTGTTCGCGGTATTTTCGGGTCTCTCTAACTCGTTTTACGGTAAACGCTTGGGCCTCAGGTTGACTTCGGGTCATATTTTGGCATGGAAAATGCTCTCCTTTCAGGTGTTGTGAGACTCCCGGAAGGGCGGAGAGCCAAACACATGACTGTCGAACGGGCACTGCGTGCGATCGCAGGGTTCTTTGTTCTTGCCAGTGTGGTTCTGGCCGTGCTTCATTCCTGGTATTGGCTTGTTTTCACGGGATTCGTGGGAGCCAATCTTCTCCAGTCGGGGTTCACGAACTGGTGTCCCATGGTGTGGTTGCTCGAAAAGGCGGGCCTTCGCCGTTGCGACGCGCCGGAAAAGACACCAAATACTACAGTTTAATCCGGTCGTAATGACCGTCAGGGTTCCCTCCCTAAAATCGGGGTGGCCTATCCACGCTGCCCCGTGCCGCCAGGTCTTTGCCGAGGCCTGCGCGGTGTAGCTCCGCCCGAGGAAGGTTCGGGGGCTCGCGACCCCTCAGTATGCCGCGCGGGTCCCCGACCTTCTTCACCCCCTCTCTCTTCCTCATGCCCCCTTCCCGTCACACGCTTGCGCTGCCTCTGTGCGCCTGCCAAGGGCCGGTCCGCCGCCAACGAAACCGTTGCATTTGCAGCGTTGCGCAACGCTTTTCGTGCGCCGTCGCACGCGGGATACGGCGTGGGCGATCACATCTTAACCTTTTGGTAAAAAACGGTTTATCTCTTAATAACCCCGTGCCTGGACCCGTTGGCACCGCGATTGCTCTACCGTACGCACCATAGGGCAGGCAGGAATCGATGCAGAGCAAAGCAGACCAGATGGTGGCCGAGGTAACGAACGCCCGGACGGCGGTCCTGGCCTTCTGTGCTTCCTGGTGCGCGCAATGCAACGTTCAGCAGCGGGCGTTTGAACAGGCGTCCGCCGTCCTGGGAGACTGCGTGCGGACCTGCTGGGTGGATGTGGACCTGTATCCAGCCCTCGTGGAGCGTTTTGCCATCGAGGCCATCCCCACCATCCTGATCCTCCGCTACGGGCTCGAATGCCTGCGCCTGACCGGCCTGCAGCCGGAAGACGCGCTCGTTTCACATGTCCGGGCGCTCGCGCTGCAGGCCATTCCCGGAACCATGCCGCGCCTGCGGGCCGGGTAACCGGCCCCCGGGACAGCTTACATCCTGCCCGGCCGTGTGATAAGCTGCACCACCAGGGATCGCAGGGCTGGCAACGCAAGAAGAAG
>JAAYAQ010000600.1 GCA_012719295.1 Candidatus Hydrogenedentota bacterium
CCTGCTCGCGGAGGAATTCGACTGCCGTCCCGCCGCGATCCTCGAGACGCTCAACCTGCGCGCGCCGATCTTCCGTAAGACGACCAACTACGGGCATTTCGGCCGGGAAAACGCGGGCTTGCGCTGGGAGAATACCGACCGCGCGGAGGCGCTGCGCCAGCGGGCGGGCGTCTGACCGCTGTGGTATGATTTGCCGCGAGGAAGGGCAGGAACAAAGAGGCCCTTCCTCGCGGTTTCCTTTTGTGCCGTGCCAATCTCCGGGGAGGTCCTTTGCATGCCTGCCAGCTGCCGGGTGGTCTTGCCGATGCTGCTGTTGTCCGCAGTGTTACTCAGCGCCCGGGCCGTGTCCGCCGGGTGCGGCGCCCCGTGCACGGATGATCCGGCGCCCGCCGTTCCGCCGGAGAAGACGGTGTATCTGACATTTGACGACGGCCCGTCGGAAATCACCCTGACCATCCTGGACGCACTCAAGGAACACGAAGCGGCCGCGACGTTTTTTGTCTGCGGGAACGTGACCGAATTCGGCAACACGGTCTACAACCGCATTCTCGACGAAGGACACGCGCTGGGCAACCACACGTTTTCGCACCGTTACAGCACCGTATACAAATCGGCCGATGCCTTCGAGCAGAATGTGGCCCGCCTGGACGATCTCATCCACCGGTTCACGGGAACCCGGCCGCGGCTCCTCCGGTTTCCCGCCGGGTCCAATAATCGTATCACGAAGGGACCCGACGGAAAGAGCATCACCTGCGATCTCGTGAACCGCATGGCGACGGCGGGCTACCGGCATGTTGACTGGAATGTGGACTCGATGGATCACGGCGCAAACGCCCGGGATGCGAAGGCCATCGCCCGAACGGTGGTCGAGGGCGTCCTGAAACGCGACCAGGCGATTGTCCTCATGCACGACAGCTACACACACGCGGCGACTGCGGAAGCCCTGCCCCTCATCATCCGGGAACTGCGGTCACACGGGTATGCGTTCAACCCGTTGTCGGACACCTCCTATACGGTCCAGTTTCTCAAACCCCAGCCGCCGGCCGTCCCGTAACCGCGATCGAGGCGTTCAGGGCCGGGGCGGCCCGTTCGTTACTTCCGCGGCGTTCACGGGGGCGCCCGTTCCCTCCGTGTACCACACGAACGTAGCGGTGGCGCGCGCGGGAACTTCCGCCGCAAACGATTTTCCGCGCCAGGCGATGGTGAAGGTGCTGGGTTTGCGATCGGCGTTGGCCACGACGAGGGCGATGCTGCCGTCAGGATTCAGGAAGGCGGCATTCGCGAAGCGCACGCTCCGGAAATCCGTGGATTCGATCCGGACAGCGTCGCGCTGGATGAACCGCATGAACTGGCCGTACATGCAGTAATCGTAGCTGTAGAGGAGCGTCTTGGTCGCGCTGTCCAGAACGATACACGTGGGTCCAATGCGGTGGGGTCCCCGGTTGGGCTGGCCCGTGTCGTCGATCACGGTGACCCAGGCGTTGTAGCTGCGCGCCCAGTTGCGCAGAATGGCGATAATCTCGATGGCGCCCCGGACGCCGAAGGTGGAGCCTTCGGTGAAATAGATGTGTTTCGACGGGAACATGGCGCTCAAGCGCGCCATGGCCACCGGGCGCCCGGCGTAGTGGTGGAAGGCGGTGCCATCGATGTACGGCGCGGCCGCCGGATCGTTCAACACGTTCCTCGGCCATCCGATGGGTTCGAAATTGTGGTCCCAGCACCAGATCCGGGTCTGGATGCCCTGGCGCGCGAATTCCGGGCCCACGTGCCCGGCGATGAATTCGGCCTGTTGCCCGAACGACCACCGGCAGGTGGGATACGTGGGCGGGTTGTAGTCGGGCTCGTTCTGCAACGTGATCGCGTAAACCGGGATGCCCTCGGCCTCGTACGCCGTGATGAATTTCGCCAGATACCGCGCGTATACCGCGTAATACTCGGAAATAAACCGTCCGCCGCCGACCTGCCCGTTCGACGTCATCCACCCGGGCGGACTCCACGGCGATGCGAAAAACAGCAGGTCCGGGTTGATCTCCAGCGCCATCTTGAGCACCGGAAGCACATATTCGCGGTCTTTTTCGATCGAAAAATGTTCGAGCTGCATGTCGTCCGGAATGTCCGCGTAGGTATACCAGGGAGACGCGGTAACATCGGGCGTCCCGATGCAGATGCGCATCAGGTTCATCCCAATCCCCGTGTAGGGGGACACAATCCATTCGACGGCGCGCTCCTGTTCTCCGGGCGGAAGCTGGCTGATGTTGTAGCACGTTGCGTGATCCAGGGACGCGCCCAGGCCGAGGATGCTCTGATAGCGGATCGCGTCATCGATGCGCACATCCGCCCCGGGCGCTTCCGGGCCGAACGACAATGCCGGCTGGGCCGTCATCGTGTGCTGCATGTCCTCGGAAGAGACCCACCACGCCACATCCATCGCCGGCGCCGGCCACCCCGCCAGGAACAGCGTCACCAGAGCGCAGGAGCTCACGAAGACCTGTGCGATTCGCATCAAGCGCCGTCCTTTCTCCGTTCCTTCATCCGCAAGGGCTCTCCCGGGCCCGGCGAATAGACTACCATTGTGTGGCGCCCGCGTAAATGGCAAGCGACCCGGTCCCCGAAAACCGCCGAGCGCCGGCCCGGGATGCTCTTTCTTGTAACGCAGGCGTCTCGCCTGCATTCTCGGATTCGGGTGGACACAGTGGACATGGTGGACATGGTGGACATGGTGGACGGCCCCGCACGCCGTTGGCGTAGACAGCGCCGCGGATGCAGCCCGTGTCGCCGAAGTCGCCCGCGTCTACTGGACGACTCCGAAGGAGCCGAATGTGAGTCGCCGGGAGACCAGCCCGGAGATCAGCGGCGCG
>JAAYAQ010000143.1 GCA_012719295.1 Candidatus Hydrogenedentota bacterium
CCGCTGCTCAAAAGCACCACGCCGGGACCCTATCACACATGGCGCTATTCTCACTGGCTCCCGGTGGGCGACAGGGTGCACGTCTATTTTGAAGCGGCCCGGCCCAACAACACCAACGAGACGCGCCTGGCCATGCTCGACCGGCCGTAGACCGGATCGACACCCCTACTCCAGGCCGCCGTGCCGGACCAGAAACTGCGCCAGCTCGTCATAGCCCATGAGCCGCGCAATGTTGAGCGGCGTCAGATCCGTCAACTGCGTGTCGCGGGGATTCACCAGCGCGCCGCGGTTCACCAGCAGCTTGGCAAGGTCCATGGAGCCCGTGATGGCCGCCCAGTGCATCGGGGTCAGGCCGTGGCCATCCGGCATCTCGAAGTTGTCGCCCCGCTCCATGCACTCCCGTACGCCCCGCACATCGGAACTCCGGGCAAACCGGATCAGTTCCGGCACGTCCGCATCGGTCTCGGCAGGCTCCTCGGCCACATTCAGAATCAAGGTCATCATGCGGGCATGCCCCGAACGCAACGCCCGGGACGAAGGGCTCTCGCCCACATCATCCAGTTGATGCGACCAATCCGCGCACATGCGCACCCCCCCAGAATTCTCCGCCCTCTAATCTGTATGCACGTGTATCCTAGCACAGATGCTGTCTCACCGCATCTGTCTTGAGGAGAACCCTCCCCGGCGCCCCGGCAGCCTTCCCATTCCACCATGGCAAAGCGCGCAACGGTCTGCTACCATAAAACCCTACACGACACCCTTGCCGGGAAGAACGGGGCAACAACGGCGCCGAAACACCGGCAGGCGAAACGATACGGAAAGGCGCATCCCATGAACACGACGAGATCTCTGCGCACTGCAATGGTACTGGCCTGGTGCATCTGTGCGGGCGTTGCCGCGAACGCGGCCGTCACCTTCGAAGACTGCTACCCGGCTCAGGCCGACCCCTTCGCCGGCAACTGGACGGGCCGCTGGTCGGCCGAAGAGGAAGTGGAACCGGATATCGCGGCCCAGGTGATCGCGCTGGGCGGCGACAAATACCAGATCCGGCTGGGGTCGAAGCTGTTCATGCGCTGCCCGCCGATAGGCGTGTTCGAGGCCAAACGCTCCGGCAACACGATCCCCTTTGAGCATGCGGGCATCAAGGGGGAGATCACGCCGGACGGCATCACCGGTTCCCGGGGACGCGGCAAGGCCACGTTCGAAATGAAAAAATACGTTCATGAGCCGCCGACGCTCGGCATGACGCCGCCCGAAAACGCCATTGTGCTGTTTGGCGGCTCGAATCTCGACGCGTGGCAGGAACCCAAAGGGTGGGAACTGCTCGAAGGCGGAGTCATGATGGTAACGCCCAAGGGCGAAACGCTGGTCTCGAAGCAGTCGTTCAAGAGCGTGCAGCTCCACATCGAATTCCGTCTGCCCTTCATGCCAGAAGATCGCGGCCAGGGCCGGGGAAACAGCGGGGTCTTCGTGCAGGACGTCTATGAGGTCCAGGTGCTCGACAGCTTCGGCCTCGAAGGCTACTACGACGAATGCGGGGCGCTCTACAAGGTTGCCGCGCCGCGCGTGAACGCCTGTCTGCCGCCGCTCGCCTGGCAGGCCTATGACATCACCTACACGGCGCCGAAATACAACGAAAACGGCGAACTGGCCGCCTACCCGCGCATGACCGTCTACCACAACGGCGTTCTGATCCAGGACGACCAGGAAATGCCGCGGATCACCGCCTGGAAAGAGGTCGAACGCCTTGCGCCGCCGCCGCGCGAGCCGGGTGCCATCAAGCTCCAGGCCCACGGCAACTACGTCCAGTTCCGCAACGTGTTTCTGGTGGAACTGCCCGAATAAGCCCGTCCGGGCGGGGGCGAAACGGGAGAACCGCGCACCCATGTTCAAGCTGGCCGCGTTCAGCGACGAGATCAGCCCGGATCCGGTGCAGGTGGCGCAACACCTCGACCTGTTGTGCCGGTGGGAAGAGCAGTTGCGGGCATTCCGGGACGACGGATACGAGGGGTACATCTCGCTCGAAACCCACGTCAATCCCGACCGGTTTCCGGGTCATCTCGAAGCGCGTTACGGGCGATTCTTGAGGGGAGAGGGGCGCGGCGCCGCCAGCACGGTCTGCCTGGCGTGGCTGCGCGACAGAACAGGCACGCTGGCCTGATCGAGGGCGTATGGACGCGGACAAACTCGAACAATTGTCGGGGTTCTACAAACGTCACCTGTTGGAAAACGTGTTGCCGTGGTGGGAAACGCGCTTCGTCGACAAAGAACACGGCGGCTTTCTGGTCTACCGTGACGCCGACGGCGCCCTGCTCAGCACCGACAAACCCATCTGGGTCATGGGACGCATCACCTGGATGTGGAGCCGGCTCTACAATACCGTCGAAAAGAAACCCGACTGGCTGGACATCGGCGCGCAGGGCATCGATTTCCTGCTCGAACACGGGTTCGACACCGACGGGCGCATGTTTTTCAGCGTTACGAAAGAGGGCCTGCCCCTGCGCAAGCGGCGCTACCTCTATGCCGAGACGTTCGCGGCCATCGCGTTCGCCGAATACGCCCGGGCGGTCCAGTCGGAGGAACTGCTCGAACGGGCGCGGGAAATCTACCGTCTCATCCTGATGTACCACCGGACTCCGGGGCTCCTGCCGCCGAAGGTCATCCCCGCGACGCGGCAGATGCGCGGCCACGGCATGAACATGATCCTCATCGTCACGTCGCAGATCATGCGCAAAGCGGATCCCCACAACCGCGAGCTCTACGACGACACCATCAACCGGGCCATCGACGAGATCTTCAATTTCCTCGTGAAACCCGAGAAACAATGCCTCCTGGAGGCCGTGCTCGCCAACGGCAAGATCCTCGATACCCCCGAAGGGCGCACGGTGCTGCCGGGCCACGCCATCGAAACCGCGTGGTTCATCATGGAAGAAGCCACGGAACGCGGCGACGGCGCGCTGCTCAAAGAGGCCCTGCGCATCCTCGAGTGGTCGCTCCAGAAAGGCTGGGACCCCGAATTCGGCGGCATTCTGTATTACGTCGATTGCGACGGCAAACCCGCCGAGCCGTACGAGCACGAACTCAAGCTCTGGTGGGTCCACAATGAAGCGCTGTACGCTACCCTGCTCGCCTATTACCTCACCGGCGAGGACGAATGGCTCGGATGGTTCAAGAAACTCCACGACTGGAGTTTCACTCACTTTCCCGACACCAAACACGGCGAATGGTTCGGGTACCTGCGCCGCGACGGCACCGTGTCGAGCCCGGTGAAGGGCAACCTGTGGAAGGGCCCCTTCCACCTGCCCCGGTCCCTGCTCAACTGCTGGCAACTCCTCGAACGCATGAAAGGCCGGCACGCGTAGTTTATCGCCCAACGGACCCTTACCCGGCAGGGCGGATCACGTACTGACCGTCCGCCGAAAAGACCTCAACGCCCTCCAACACGCCGCCGGCCTGCGCGATGAACTCCCAGGCCTCTTCCCCGCGCGTGACCGCATACCGATTCCCTGCGATGACGGGAAACGCACCGTTCCTCACCGTGAGCCGGGATTCGATTTGTGCACGGACATCGAGCCGGATGACATCCTTGTCGTACTGGCGGATGAGCACGTTAACGGGGGCATCGGATTCCATGGTCATCGGTACGCGTTCGATGATCGCCAGCTCATTCACTGCTGGCGTAATGCGCGTGCTTGCCTCGCCGTTCCGTACGGTCGAATACCACCCGTGCCCGGCCTCGCGCCCGCGGCCGTCGTAACGGTAGACCCGGTGCAGATCCCCGTTGCCGGGCCAGCCATGGACCCCCGGAATCGTGGTTATGATCCGTTCTTCGCCTTTCACCCATCCCTCGTGCAACTCGGTGGGCGTGATGGGATACATGTGCACCGTTGCCAGCGGATGAGGCACGTCCCCCTCGCCGTAATAGAAGTAAAGGCCGCCATACTGCAGCTTCGAACGGATGTCGTCGTAGATGTCCCGCGGCGAGCCGCTCTGGAGCCGGACGTGGTTGCCCAGGGCGGTGGGGCCCGGCACCAGATGCAGGCGAACCAGTTGGGCGTCGCCCGAGGCCGACTCGATACAGTACAGCACGTTCTCGTTGTGGAGGGTCCGCGTACCGGGATAACTGTTGCAGACAACGACGCCCCCCGCGGCCTCCACCTTGCGCGCCACGCGGACCAGCACGTCCTGCGCGAGAAGATTAACCGAGGCATACTGCCGCGAGATCGTCTTGGTTTCGGGATCGATGTCCGCGGTGTGACCATCCCAGGCGTTATACGTGAACCGGCCGCCGTACCCGTGGGTGAACCCGTCGGCGAACATGCTCGTGCAGCCGATCTCCCCGAGCATGACGTCGATCGCGTCGAGCATCGCCTTCCCGAACGAGTTCGTCATCGTGGGATAGAAGATGTACCACCGGTAACCGGCGTCGACGTGCTCTTTACTGAAATACCGCGCATAGTATTCGGGATTGTCGCCGCCGTACATCGTCTGCTGGCCGCCTGCATCCACCACCCGCGCGTCAGGGAACAGTTCGCCGGGGGTATTGGTCGTGTACAGGCTGTGGGCAATATGGAACATCGTTTGAATGCCGGGAAACCGTTCGCGGGTCTCGGCGAACAGCTCTTTCAGCAGCGCCATCTCTTGCGGATAGCTGACGAATTCGACACCTTCGAGAGACAGCCCGGGGTTGTCCGGCGGATGCCCGAGACAGCCCACGCTCACATACGCGAGGCCGCGCCGTTCGACGTACTCGCGCGCGGGAGCCTCGCGGCGGTCAATGAACGCGAAACTGCCCGCGATCCGCCGGTTCACGCCGAGGTCCCGCCGCACATCATTAATAAAGTCGTAGTAATCGCCGGTCGCGTTTACATACACCGCCCATTCGAGCGTGTAGGAGGCCCCGGCATCCAGCGCAAACGTGTGATCGCGTATACCCGCCGCACCGCTCTCGAAATACGTCGCATAGTGTTCGAGATAGACGTCGTCCAAAGCCACCAGACCGATGCCCTGGCCATCCACGGACGCGAATATGGACGGATTGGGCACGGGCGAGCACGACACAGCCCCGTGGCCGTTGAGATCAAGGTAGTTGCTCAGCAGGATGCCAAGGGGGGCATCCGTCAAGTTGGTGATGGTGTCCTTGACCCACACGCGATGGCCGTCCGGCTCGACTCTGCGCTCGATCCGGTAGAAGGCGCCCTCGCCGCGCGCGGTGTACGCGCCGTGTGTATCCACAGCCGCGTGCCACACGGGTTCGGGATTCTGCGCGACGTCCTCCCCCGGCGAAAAGGCGTTGAATCCCCCGTGGGGCCAGGAGTACGTCGACGCCACCCGGTAGTGGCTCCCCCCCGCCTCGACTGAGAACCCGCCGCGTTCGTGCAGGGTGACCCGGCACGCCAGCGGCACGGGAGGACTGTCCAGCGGCGGGACCATCTCCTGATCCGGTCCAGGCACCTCAAACGACGCGGGAAACGGCACCAGGACCGCCGTCCCGGCGCGCAGTTGGCCGGCTTCTTCGACCTGCGCCACGAGCGTGTAACTGCCCCGCTCGGCAACTTCGAAAACGGCATCGCGCAAGACAAGGCTGTCTTGCGTGAGCGTGAATTCCTGCGCTTCGCCGGGTCCGGCATCGCCTTCCCGCAACAGCGCGACGGTGGCGCGTACGGCTTTCGGACGAGGAAACAGGCGGCTACAGTCCAGATCCGCGTAGATGCGCTGTTCCTCAAAGCAGGGATACGCGGCCAGCGCGATCTCGTTGGACGCGCTCGGGCCGCCGTATTGGGCCGCTTCGGCGTTGTAATGATCGAGCACCTCGCCGGCCGTCAGCGCGCGCCCATAAACCCGGACGCCGTCCACCAGGCCCGGGAAACCCGCGGTTGGAACATCAGACCCGGCGTTCGCGCGAATCCGGCCGATCTGAAACGAGGTGTCCGAAGGCATTCCGTCGAACTGCGACTCGGCCGTATCGGCAAGCGCACCGTTGAGGTACAGACACAGGGTTTCGCCATCGAACGTACCCGCCAGATGCACCCACAATCCAGTGGCCAGCGGAGCAGAACACTTGTTCCCGCCGCCGCCGACGTACCAGTAACACGACCCGTCTTTGTAGTACGTCAGGCCGTAGCTCCCGAATGACTTGCCGAAAATGCCCGGTTCGGCATCGGGAACGCGTCCGGGATTTACCCAGGCCTCAAGGGTGATGGGCCCCGTGATATTCAGTGTCTCGGGCGAGCCCATGTCCACATACTGGCCGTTGCCGTGGAACCGCAGGGCGTGCCCGTCGCCCTGGGGCGCCCATTCCGCGCCGTGGATATGCCCGTGACTGGCATTGCCCGACGAATCCAGCGCGAGCAGCCCCGCCGCGTCGTCGTGGTCGAAATCCCAGCAGCCCACGAGACCAGGGTCCGCGGCCCCGGCCAAACACGTCCATACCAGCACCCCCAGTATCGCCGTCATGCCACGACCTCCCCTCACAGGCGTCAGGCCTCCCATGAGCCTATCCGAGCGGGCGGCCGCGGTCAATGGCGCCACGAACAACGCGGCTCCTAACGCCCGTGCGGCCTGGATGCGGCCGGAAATGCAGGACGTACAACCCACGCTTCCTTGAACCCCCGCGGCCGGAACCGTACACTGAGCAGGCGGGCAAAACCATGCGCAACAGGCGGCACGGCCCAGGCGAGGCCTCCGCCGGAACACAACAGGGAGACGCGAGAGCGATGTATCTTTCCATACGCGATGCGATGGTGGCGGGCGACGAGTTTCCGAGTCCGATCGCCGGGCTGCGGCACCTGGCCGTGGAGGCCGTCGAAGTGAGACTGTCCCAGGAGTATCAGGTCTACGCGATGGACTCGAAGGAGATGATCACGCTGGCCTCCGACGAGGACGCGGCAGCCTACCGGAAGCATCTGGACGGTCTGGGCATCCGGGCCTGCTGTTTCATGACCGCCAAAGACTTCAGCACGGGAGACAGGGAATCCAACGCGGCCTGGGTGGCCCGCGCCATCGAGCTGGCCGACATCATGGGCATGTCGGTGGTCCGCATCGACAGCGCCATGTCAAAGGAGCGCGAACTCGATTTCGAGAAACGGGTGCAGCTGTTCGCGGAAGGCCTCGGCGGCGCGCTCGAACGCACCGCGGGCTCGAAGGTCGCGCTGGGCATCGAGAACCACGGATTCCAGGGCAACAACCTCGCCTTCCAGCTCAATGTCTACCAGACAGTGAACTCGGACCGTCTCGGTGCAACGATGGACACCGGCAACTTCTATTGGCGCGGCTATCCCCTGTCGGAAGTCTACGGGATTCTGCGCATTCTCGCGCCGTACGCCAAACACACCCACGCGAAAAACATCAACTACCCCGAAGACCAGCGCGAAATCACGCGGGAACCGGGCTGGGAATACGCCAGGTATGCCTGCCCGCTCGACGAAGGCAACATCAGTCACGCCAAGGTGCTTCGCATGCTCGCGGACGCCGGGTACGATGGCGACGTCTGCATCGAAAACGAATCGCTGGGGCACTACAAGACGCCCGGAGAGCGGATCGAGGTCCTCGAGCGCGACGTCGCGCATTGCCGGGCCATCATCCAGGACCTGGCGCTAAGGTGACCATTCGAGAGAACCTCGTGAGTGAAGAGAAACCGAAAACCGCGAAACCGCCGTGGCGGGGCATTGCATGGCTCGTCGTGGGCCTGGTGCTGGCGCTCGGCGCGAGCTTTCTGGCGCAGCGCGCCGAGCTCGGCAGGCGTCTCGCGCTCGATGTCAAAGGGCAACGCACCACCGGTTCCGCGGAACCCATGGGCGACCATTACAGCATCCGCTACGAGCACCACCAGGGTACCATTTACCGGCGCTCGTACACCGGGCGGCTGAGCGGCGAACCGTCGCCGGATGGCACACTCGAAATCGCCATCGTGTATGACATCGCCGAGCCCAATCAGTTCCAGCCCGCGGGCCTGTCGTACCTGCCCGGTGTTGCCGCGTTGACGTTGTTCATTCTCGGCATGGCGTGCGTGTTCAAAGGACGAAAGGTCATGTACGCGCACTACCTCGCCGCCAGCGGAAAGACGGATGCCAAAGGAAAAGGGAAGCGCGGGACGGGGCCGGGGACGGACCCCGTCCTCGCGCGGCGCAAACAGCTCCGCATCGCATTATCCATCGCTATCGCGTTCGCGTTGATCGTGCTGTTGTACGGCTGCCCTCAACTCAAGATCCCGGGCATGTTCACGCACTGACACCGGCCGGCGAGACCGGGCGGGCCGTCAAAACGCTCCCGCTCAGGGTTTCCTGGTGATCCCCATCCCGCACAGGGGAAGGATATCCGCATATTCGGCCGTGCCGTAGTTGAAGACCGTGAAGCCCCCGGCGCCCAGCTCGCGCGTGACCGTGATCTGCTCGATGAGCTTCACGATGTCAAGACGGTCCGGCCAGGTGCTCTGCCCGATGCCCGGATAACACGGCACCTTCCCGGCCCACGCCATCTGTTGCGCGGCCATGTTGCGGAAGCTGTCGTTGTAGGGCGTGTAGTCCATCGGACAGACGAAGTCCAGGTACCCCCTGTCGCACCAGACCTTCCAGTCCTGCCCGACCTTGTCGCGATCGTTGGGCCAGTTGCGAAAGACCGCCGCGGAGATCTTGATGCCGGGGCGGACTTTCCGCGCGCCCTCATGCACCCCCGCCACGACGTGGGTGATGTTCTGGCGGCGGAATTCGAGCCACGCTTCGAGGTCGCGCCCGCCGGGCCCGGCATCCTTGGGCCAATCCGCCACGGACCGGCCCAATTGCTTCTCGAACCGCGTCCGGCATCCCGCGCAAAAACAGAAATCCGAACTGGGATACCGGATATAATCGAAATGGATGCCGTGCACGTCGTATTTCCGGGCAACCTCGACCATCGAATCGATTTCCAGCTGCTGGTTGGCCGGGTGCGACGGACACAGCCATTGCGGCTGCGCCGCGCCCGCGAAACTGACCTGGGTCCGGCCCTCCGATTTCATGCGGTCCATGAACGATCGGGGCGCGCGCGAGCCCATGTTCCAGTTCACTTTCCAGACATGGCACTCGACGCCGTATTTCCGGCACGCGGCAAGGCACTGCGCAACCTGGTCGCCTTTCTCCGCGACCTCCGCCGCCGTCGGCAGGACCTCGCTCGGATAAAAGGCCACGCCGCCCCACAGCATGTTGGGCAGGATGGCGGTAAACCCGTTTTCGGCGAGGCGCCGGATGGCCTCGTCCCAGGTCACGCCATCGACGCCGAACGCGCTGTGGCACCAGTAGGCGCGGTGTTCGCCGGGAAGGGGTTTCTGGGCGGCGCAATAGGCCAGAAGGGTCGCCCGCCGGACCTGTTCCGCCGTCTCGATCGCTTCGGGGAACCGGCGGTTCTCGACCCGTTCGGAAGCCCGCGCAAGCAGGGCCTCCGCGTCCGACAGGTGCCGCGCCACCGTGGGATCCTGCTGCGAGACCGCCAAAAGCCCCTGCCGGCACGCCGCAAAATCCGGATACCCGCCGGCCGTACCGGCGCCGGCGAGCGCGTGAGTGGCGGCCACCGGCCACATGTCCGGCAGGAGGTGCCCCACCATGGCCAGCAGCAGCCTCCGTTTGCGCGCGGGATCCTCGGCGATCAGGATGTGGCTCATGTGCACCGCATTGGCGGACGCGGCGATCGCGTTGTAGCCGGTGGACCGGCCCGTTTCGTCGTACCACGCGGCCACCGCGCGGCTCTTCCCCTCGATCGGCAGCACGTCATGAATGTTCCACGAATGCTGACCGACCTCCCCCGGCTGCCCCTCGAGCGGCGTGGCCGTCGCGCGGATGGACGCGAACGTCACGCCCTGGTCGCGGCTTACATAACGCCCCCCCTTCACTCCCATGAGCGGCGCGAGCCGTTCATCGAGCCGGTAGAACGACATCAGTTTGCCGCCGTTTTCGAGGTATCGCGCCAGCGCCTGCACCGCCCCGTCGGACATCGACGGATTGTACGGCAGGATGACCAGTTTCTTGTCCCGCAGAAAGGCGTTGGATAAATCGAGGTCGCTCATGATGACGAACGGAATGCCAAGCGCATTCAGCTGTTCCGCCACCAATCCGACGCACTGCTCGATGGTCTTGTACTCGCTGTTCTTTGCTCCGGCGGCCGACTCGTTCCGCACGATGCCGATGGGGGCATCGCCGCCACGGAGCGACAGGTCCGCTACGTAGAATTCGGTATTCTGCTGCTTGCCGCGCCAGGCGGCGATACGGACCAGATCAATGCTGCCCCAGCCCGCGGGCCGGCCTTCCATGCTCGTAGCGGATTTGTCGAAGACGATGGTGGTCCATTGGCCGGGCGCACCGGCCCCGAACGTCATGTGGTACCACCCCTCGCCGCTGCGCAAGTACATGGAGAAGTACGAGACCGGCGAAGTATCCGGGGAATAGAAATGGAACTGCACCCCCTGGCTGCGGGTCAGGTCCAGCCGGCCGTACCAGTCCCACACCGCCCGTTCGGTCTCCACCCCTTCAAACACGCAGGGCATGCGCAGCATCTTGCGCCCGTGCACCTCGACGACCTCGACGGGCGCCGTGTTGCCAACGGCCTTAAACGCCGCCCGCGCCTGCTCGGACGTGTCGAACGGCATGCCCGGCAGCGCCGGCCCGGCAGGCGGTGCGGGCGGAGACGGCAGCTCGGCGCCCCGGGCGCACACCACCAACAGAATCCCCACGCTGAGTACGATACTGACGCGTTTCATGCGTATGCTCTCCCCTCGCTCATTTCCGCAGGGGCGGCGGAACCGTCAGGCGGGTCCCCGGCGCCCCCGGACTCCAGACCAATGCACGTTGGTTACGCGATGGATTCACAGGATACCCGCGACGGCGCGCCAAGTCGAGACCGCCGTTGAGCCCGCAGCCGGCGCCCGGGCGCGCTATAGTGGTCATGGTAGTTCTATCGGAAACTGTGCCATAATTGCGCGCGTTCGCGCGGATGGGGCCGAACCGGGAACAACACGGCGGAGGGATGCCCATGGAACTGCCACCTCAAGCAATAGAACTGAGCCGAAAGATCGCGGGCAAATCGTGCGTCGGCGGGGTGATCGGCCTGGGATACGTCGGTTTGCCGCTCGTGCAACACCTGTGCGAAGCCGGCTACCGGGTACTGGGATTCGACATCGATCCCGCGAAAACCGGGCGCATCAACCGGGGCGAGAGCTATATCAAACACATCGATTCCGGGTGGATCGGCACAGCCGTCAAGAACGGCGCGTTTTCCGCCACCACGGCGTTCGAGCGCCTCGCCGAAGCCGACTGCATCAGCATCTGCGTGCCCACGCCCCTCGATGAACACATGGAACCGGATCTCCAGTACGTGCGCGCCACCGCGGAGAGCATCGCCAAGACCCTGCGCCCCGGCCAGCTCGTGCTCCTCGAAAGCACCACGTACCCCGGCACGACAACCGAGATCCTCCTGCCCCTGTTCGAAAGCACGGGACTGAAAGCGGGCCAGGATTTCTTCCTCGCCTTCTCCCCGGAACGCGAGGACCCCGCCAACCCAGACTTCTCCATCAGCAAGATCCCCAAGGTGCTCGGCGGCGTAACGCCCGCCTGCACGGAACTCGCCGCGCAGTACTACGCGACCATCTTCAAACGCATCGTTCGCGTCAGCAGTCCCGCGGTGGCCGAGCTGTCGAAGCTCCTCGAAAACATCTTCCGCAGCGTCAACATCGCTCTCGTCAACGAACTGAAACTCCTCTGCGACCGTATGGGACTCGACGTGTGGGAAGTCATCGACGCCGCGGCCACGAAACCCTTCGGCTTCATGCCCTTCTATCCGGGCCCGGGCCTGGGCGGCCACTGCATTCCCATCGACCCGTTCTACCTGAGCTGGAAGGCCCGGGAGTACGGCGCGCCCACCCGCTTCATCGAGCTCGCCGGGCAGATCAACACCATGATGCCCGAGTACGTCGTCCGCCGCGTCATGGAAGCCCTCAACGACCACGCCAAACCCCTCAAGGGCGCCCGCGTGCTCATCCTGGGCGCCGCATACAAGAAAGACGTCGACGACATGCGCGAATCCCCCTCGCTGAAGCTCATGGAACTGCTGCTCGAACACGGGGCGGACGTCGCCTACAACGACCCCCACATCCCGCAACTCCCCC
>JAAYAQ010000601.1 GCA_012719295.1 Candidatus Hydrogenedentota bacterium
CCGCCGTGTGATTGACCGCTTAACTTTCATGTCTGTCTCCTATGCATTGGCTGCGACTTGCCGCGCCGGGAACAGCGGGCTGCGCTCGCGCACACGAATGCGGGGTGCATCCACGCGCGAAACAGCCTCCCCCACCCCCGGCCGTACGGACAAGAAGTGAACGGAGTATCGGCTGATTAGGGCGTAAGTATCGCCCGATCGCGCCGTCACTTCAAGTAGAAGCGCGGAATCGGCGCCGGCTATGGCGCCTCGGTCCCCTCCTGGGCCTCGGCGGCGGCGGGCACGATCGAGGGCAGGGCCTCGTGCGCCTGGGCCATGCGCCTCAACAGCCGTGCCTTCATTTCCTCGCGCACCCCGGCCAGCGCGGGCTCGCGCACCAGGTTGGTGCGCTCGTGCGGATCGGCGTCGAGATCGTACAGGAAATCCTCTTCATAGAGGCCGGCGGCAGCGCCGGTCTTGTGATTGTACTTGCCCGGCGCCCGTACCGAGTATTTCCAGCGTTGCGTGCGCACGGCCCGGCCCGTCTGGCTCTCGCTGATCTGGACAAAAACGTCGTCCTGCCAGTCGCGCGCGGTCCCGGCCACGAGCGGCTGGAGCGCGTGCCCCTGCATCGGCGCGGGAGGCTCGACGCCCCCGGCGGTGACGAGCGTCGGCGGCAGGTCGATAAGGCTGACGAGCTCCGATACCCGTTTGCCGCCAGTGAACCCCGGACCGCACGCAATCAGCGGCACGTGGATGGAGCTTTCGTGGCACGAACGCTTGTATTCGCTGTTTCGGGTACAAAAATGGCAGGCATGGTCGCTCGTGTAGATCACCAGGGTGTTGCCGGCAAGCCCCAGGGTTTCCAGTTCGCCGCGCAATCGGCCCACCGCGCCGTCGAGACTCGCGCAACAACCCAGGTAGTCGGGAAGCTCCTCGTTCCAGTCGCCTTCGAGGCCGTCCAGATCGCCGGGAACAGGATAGTCTTTATACTTCTCCTTCGAGCCCGCCGGACCTTCAAAGTGCTTGTGGTCGTTCTGATGGTGCGGTTCGATGTATGAGAGGAACAGGAAAAACGGCCTGTCCCCGGTGCGGCTGCGCAGATAATCGAGCGCGAAATCGGTCACCGCGTCGACCCGGTACCGGCCCGCGGGAAACGCGACCGGGTTGCCCGCCGCGTCAAACATGTGGCCGTCGTAGCCGTGCGACGTGAATTCGAGCACGTCCGACGCAAGCCAGAAATCCTCGTACCCCCCGCGATACTCCGCCGGGACGGGTTTGTCGTGATGAACGAGATCCGGCACTGTGGACGCCAGATGCCACTTGCCAATATAGCCCACCTCGTAACCGGCGGGGCGCAGCAACCGGGGCAGCGTTACGGCGTCGAGCGGCAGGGCGATGCCGTTGCGCCAGCAGCCCGTTTCCGTGGCAAACAGCCCGGTCTGCAGGCAGGCGCGCGTGGGGCCGCATACCGGCTGGCAGGAAAACGCGTGTTCGAACAGGACCCCTTCCGCCGCCATGGCGTCCAGGTTGGGCGATAGGTTCAGGGCTCGGCCCATGGTATCGCCGTAACACGCCACGGTATCCCATCGCTGCTGGTCGCTGAAGACAAACAGGATGTTGGGTCGCGGCGGGCGGTCCGGAGCGTTCGCGGATGCCCCCGCGGGCTGCCCCGTGACGTGCGGGCCGGTGGCACATCCCGCCGCGGCCGCCGCCAGCCCCACGCTCTGGAGAAAGGTGCGCCGGGACGCCGCCTGGCGTGGATTCTTCTCGCTCATCGGTCTCCTCCATCCGGTTTCGGGTCTCTCCTCACGCGGGACCGCCGCACGCTGCGTGCGCCGGGCCCGCATATGGTCACCGGACCTCATAATGGGTATAATCATTCCGCGAAACAAGATATCCGGGGGTGCGCAATGGCGGATACCGACGACTTGGGGCTGTACACGCAATGGCGCGAGGGTAAAGACCGCGAAGCGTTCGACGAACTGGTGAACCGTCACGCGCCGATGGTCTACAGCGTCTGCCGGCGGATTCTGAATGTGCAGGGGGAGGCCGAGGAAACGGCCATCGAAGCCTTCCAGATGCTCGCCTATGCTCCGTCGGGCCCCAAGGCGCATCTGGCCACGTGGCTCCACGCCGCCGCTACGGCACGCGCCCGGCAGCGCACCCGCACCCAGAGGCAGCGCCCCCAGGACGAATCCAAAGGCCCCGGGGACAGTACGGTTGCCTGGGAGGCCCTGCAAACCGAGATCGACGCGGCAATGACCGCGGTGCCGTGGCAGGCTCGAGTCCCCCTCATCGGGCAGTACGTGGAAGACAAGACCCAGGCCGAAATCGCGAAGGAAATCGGGCTGGATCGCCAGCGCGTGATCACCGACGGCGTCACCGGGCTCGAAACCCTGCGCAAGGAACTGGCCGCGCGCGGCATTGAAATCACCAGTTCGCGCCTCAAGGAAATGCTTTCCACCCAGATGGTCGAACCCGTCCCGTCCGGACTGGCGCCCCGGCTGTCGGAACGCGCGATCGCGGACCCCCTCGCAGGGAGGCGCCTCGCCGCCGGATTCGAGGTGGACGAGACGCTCCGGAAGCGTTCCGCGCTCTCCTGGGCAGTACCGCTGGCGGCGGTAGCCATCCTGGCGGGCATGGTGTTGTGGTTTTCCCGAGGCGGACAGCCCGAGCCCCCCGAACCGGCGCCCGAACCCGCCCCCGTGGAGACCGCTCAGACCCCACCGCCCGCGGAAAGTCCGGGACCGCGCACCCCCCGGACCGGCGTCACGCCGCGAACTCCCCAGCGGCCGGAAACGCCCGCATCGGCACGAACATCCCCCGGCGGTGCCGCGGCCGCCCAGCCGGTAACGTATCAGGGCATTGTGCGCGACGCCACCGGCAACGCCGTTCCCAACGCCCGGGTCTTCCTGGGCGCGCTGCCCGCCGAGCCCACGGGCGCCGAACCCGCCGCGGAAACCGGCCCCATGGGCGCCTTCGACCTGAATGACGTGCCGGCGGAGACGCGCCAGATCAGCGTGTGGCACGAAGCCTACAAACCCGCGACCCTCGCCCTGACCGGGGACACGGGCTCGCCGCTCGAGATTACCCTGTCGCCCGCCGCCCGGGTGGGCGGCATCGTCACCTACATTGGCGCTCCCGCCGCCGGGCAATCCGTGGAACTGGTGGACGCCTCCGGCAACACCCTGCGGGCCCAGACCGGAGACGACGGCAGCTACCTGTTCACCGGCGCGGAACCTGGCATGGTGCAGCTACGCGCGAACCTCGAGCCCATGGAGCCGGTAAACCGCCGCCGCAGCATGTACAGCACGGCCGTGCTCGAGACGGGCCTGACCACCGACGCGGATTTCACCTTCGGCGCCCTCGATGCGGCCATCGAGGGCACGGCACTGTTCAACGACGAGCCGGCGCGCGGGGCCCGGATTGTGGCGCGCGTTCAGACGCCCAGCGGGGGCGAGGAACACATCGAAACCGGCGTCCAGAGCGACGGCACGTACCTGGTCGACGCGGTACCCGCCGGGCCGACCATTGTGCAGCTACAGGGCCTTCGCGTGGGCCGCACCGAACATCTGCGGAGCATCAGCGTGCAGACCCGAAGCGGGCAGACGGCCCCCTGCGATTTTGCGCTTTACGGCAACTCGTCCGTCATCGCGCAGGTATCGGGCGTGGTTCCGGGCGCAACGGGTTTCATCGCCGCGATCGACCCCGGAACCAGCCTCCTCGACCTCAACTGGCCAGACCACAGCCTCACGCCGGTGAACCTGCTGGCCCGCATCCCGCTGGGCCAGGACGGCGAATACACGCTGGAAGGACTGGAACCGGGCGCCTGCACCATCTGCGCGTACGCCACTGTTCCCGCCGGGCCGGCCGCGGAACCGCCGCAGGCAGGCGCCGCCCCGCCGCCGCCGTTGTATGACGCGGCCGGATTGACGCTGCAGCCCAATGGCGAAACGGTGGTCGTGCTCCAGCTGCGGTAGGGCCTATTTCGCCGTGTAGCCCGCGTCGACCGGGATCGTCGTGCCCGTGATGTAGGCCGACGCGTCGCTCGCCAGAAACACGATAATCCCCTTCAGATCCGTGTCGCCCGCCAGGCGGCCCAGAAACGTCTTGTCGCTGTACTGCCGCACAAACGCTTCGGGATGGTCCGGCGTCTGGTATCCGCCGGGGGCAATGCAGTTGCACCGCACGTTCTTCAGACCATAGTAGCTCCCGATGAAGCGCGTGAAATTGACCATCCCGCCCTTGTGGAAGAAATAGTCCGGCGCCCAGCCGCTCATGGTCGTGCCCCGGTAGATCGTCGGATCGGGCGCGATGAGCCCCTGGATCGACCCCACGTTGATGATCGAACCGCGGCCGTTTTCCGCCATGACATCGCCAAACGCGCGGGTGATCACGAACAGCCCGGTCGCGTTCACCGCCATGCTCTGCGCAAATGTCGACGCATCGCTCTGGTAGCCGTTCCTCATCGGCCGGGCCACGGAGTTGTTCACCAGAATGTCGATGGCGCCGGCCTGCTCGAGGATCTGGTCGCGCAGGGCAAGCACCGACGCTTCATCGCCCTGGTCGTACTGCAGCGCGGTCACATCGAACCCCCGGTCGCGATGGGCGGCCGCCACCTTCTCGAGGGCGTCGCGGTTTCGCGCCGCCGTAAACGTCTTCGCGCCCGCTTCCGCCAGCGCTTCCACAATCTGACGCCCATACAGCCCGGCGCCGCCCGTGGTGAGCGCCACTTTGCCTTTCAGCGAAAACATATCCAGCACGTTCATGACGCATCTTCCTCCGCGCGTTTCTGAAGGTATCGCGCCTCATGTTCGCGGAATCCGGCCGCGATCCCCTGGTAATACTGACTTAACGCGAGCACGTCGGCGCCGAGGTTCACGAACCGGAACCCCATGTCGATGAGCTCCTGCAGGTTGCCCAGCCCGCCCACGGTCCCCGCGACCTTGCCGTGCCGGTTGGCGCATTCGGCCACCCGGCGGCGGGCCGCCAGCAGGTCGGGATGCTCGAATTGCCCCGGCGCCCCGATGCCGTGGCTGAAATCGCCCGGCCCGAACAGGATGATGTCGATCCCGTCCAGCGCGCAGATGGCGTCGAGGTCGTCGAGCGGCTCGGGATCCTCGATCTGCAC
>JAAYAQ010000144.1 GCA_012719295.1 Candidatus Hydrogenedentota bacterium
CAGCCCCCCGTGGCTGCCCTCCGGTTCGAACGGGGACCCGTAGTCGCGCCGGGGACGGCGCTTGGAACATGTCCCCGTTCTTATCCGGGGTTTTCAAACTCTGCGACCTCGGAGCCCTCTGTGGCCGTTGTATGCTGCCCGGTGGTGTCGTCCCCTGACCGCCCGCGACGCGTGCACTTTCCGGGCAGGAACGGGGCGCGCCTGCTATAATCGGTATGAGGCGACTACCCGAACCGGAGAGGCGAGAATGCACCATTTCATATGCGACGGGTGCGGCAGAGAGATGAGACCGGACGACACCCGCTACCGGGTCAAGATAGACATCCGTGTCGCGAAAGGAAACCTGGAATTCTCGCTGCTGGATCTGTTCCGGGACCACCGGAAAGAGCTGGAAGACCTTGTCAAGAAGTTTGAAGGGAAAGACCCCAAAGAGCTCGAAGAGACCATTTACAAAGGGTTCGAACTCGATTTGTGCCCCACCTGCCAGCGGGCCTACATCCGCGCGCCCCTGAGGTTCCATCCGGAGCAGGGCCTGCCGGATACGGGCATAGACATCGACGCTTTCCTGCGCTCGCTGAGAACGCACCCGGACGACACGGCCGAACCGGACGCGTGACCTCTACGGCAGGGTCAGGACGTGGCCCAGGATCGAGGAGGTGAGGTCGGGGTCGGACGGTTTGAACTCGAGTCCCACATACCGGTCGTAGCCCGCGGCGGCAATCCGATCAAACACATACGGGTAATTGATCTCTCCCAGCATGGGTTCGTGCCGGCCAGGATGGTTGGCCACATGAACATGGCCAATCTTACCGATGTTGGGGACAATCTGCGGCGTGAGGTTCCCCCCCATGACGTGCATATGGTAGATGTCGAACAGCAGCTTCACCGCCGGACTGCCCACCTCGTCGACGATTTCAAACCCTTCCTTCGCGCTGGAGAGGTAATATCCCGCGTGATCGACCAGGGTATTCAGCGGTTCGAGGACCAGCATGAAGCCGGCATCCTCGGCGATGGGCGCGGCGGCCTTCAACGCCGCCACGCACGCGGCATGCTGAGCGGCGGCGGACACCTCCGGGAGCACGTTGCCGGTTGTGACGATAAACGACTGGCAAGACAGGCGTTTATGGATATCGACACAGTCCCGGACGGCTTGCATGAAGGGTTCGCGCCCTTCCGGAACGAGGAGCGAAGGGGTGGCGGGATCGGTGAATGCCGTACGCACGCAGCACGCCGAGGCGATCAGCCCGTTGTCCTGCGCCGTCAACTCCAGTGCATCCAGATCTTTGTCCCACCAGGACCAGAATTCATAGGCATCGAACCCCAGAGTGGCCACCCGCCTGACGCGTTCTACAAAGGGCGCATCGGGCCAGAACATCTCGACACAAGGCGAAAACCGCAGCATAGCCACCCCTCAGGTTTGATCGCCGCCGCCTTCGACGGAATCGTCGTCATCCTCAACAGCCGGGTCAACGGCGTCGCGCGCCTCGGCGGACAGATCCTCCGGCGATTGGCTGTCTCCGGCGGCGCCATGACTATCGTCGCGGATGGCCACGATAGCCCACAACGCCAGCGTTGTGCAGAGAAGCCCCATGAAAAGCAGATAGCCGATGTTCATGACCCGTCCTCGTCCGTGCGCGTTCCGGCCGGCAACCCTGCCAGGATGATACCACCCGATCGGAACACGCGCAACAGACGCCGGTTTCCCCGCATCACCCGTTCGTGCTAGACTTCCCGAATGATAAAGGAGGTTTTCATGAGACGCTTACGTCCCTTCGCCCCGGCGGGCAGCGCATTGGTCGCGTTTCTCCTGGCCTGCACGCTTGCGGCATGCGGCAATATCGTTGACAAGGACCGCATCCGCATTGCCAAGGTGGGCGCCACCTACATCACCCGGGGCGACCTCTACAAGTACCTGCGGCTGATGTCGCCGGAGGAGCGTCCGCACATTAACAACCGGGGCGATCTGCTCAAGGTGCTCGAGAAGTACATTGACGACGAGCTACAGAAGCAGGTGCTGGCCGCGGCGATGGCCGAGGGCAAGATCCAGGCGCCGCCCGAAGACAAGCTGGCGGAATTCTATGACGCGCAGCACCCGGAGATGAGCATCTCCGTTGAACAGCTCGAAGAGTTTGGAATGAATCAGGCCGATTACGAGGCCTTGCAGCAACGGCGGCAAAAGGGCATCGACGAGCTCAAGGAAGGCGTCATGCGCCGGGAAGCCGTCATCCAGGCCGTGGCGGAGGCCGTTCAGAGCGAGGAAATCACCATCACTCCGGAGGAGTATCAGGCCGAGTACGAGATGCGCAAGAGCGAACTGCTCAATCCCGAGCGCGCGACCTTCCGCGCCCTGATCTTCCCGGTGCAGATGCCCGATGCCGGACCCAACTCCGCCGAAGCCCGCAGACGCCTCGTCAAAGGAGACCCCTGGGACGAGGTGGCGAAATCGTTTGTCGATGCGCGAAAGGCCATTCCTCTGCAGACAACCTTCGTCAATACCGGACAGCCCAAGTTCCAGTCGTTCTGGGAACAGGCTTCGGGCACGCAGAAAGGGCGCGTTCTGGGCCCCATGATTATCGAGGACTGGGAAATGATGACGCCGGGGGACGCAGGTGACGCCCGGAGCACCAGCCTTACAGGGTACCTCGTGGCGGAAGTTCTCGAAATTCACCCGCCGTCCCAGAAAACCCTCGAGGAAGCCGAGGCAGATCTGGCTCCCGCGATATTCTTCGTCAAGTTCATGAAAACGTTGCGCGAGAAATCCGGTGTCGAGATCTACGAAGACTATCTTCCGGAACCCGGCATGTTCCGCGAACAAACGGACGACCCGCTCGTCGAATCGCTCTAG
>JAAYAQ010000145.1 GCA_012719295.1 Candidatus Hydrogenedentota bacterium
GCCTTTCCCGCTTTGGGAGTCTGGTGACAGCGCCAGGATCGCGTGAAACCAGCGAAAAAGAACGGAAAAGCGTGAATCCGGGAGGCTCCCGCCTCCGCTGGATGGTACTCGACGCTCCCAATGCCCGCATTTTGACGAGAGGTCATTCTTCTACTGACCGAAAAATGACAGAACGCCCAGCTCACGACTCGAACCCTTCGCGGGCTGAAACCCCTTGGGACAGCGCATCCGGAGGCGTCCTGGCTTGCCCGCCGGCGGTGAGGGCCCTGCCTGTTGATGTGGGACCGGCGCCCTCGTTGGCCGGTCTCAAGAGCGCACTTCCGAGCGATTACTCAACGCCCCCTTCGGGCCGGGCCGCTCCAAAGTGAGAATTCTGTATTTTTCACCTTATTGCGGTCTTGGCTTTCCGTATGTGCCGGGGCGACTGGCTGGCTATATGAGCCGGCCCTCGCGGAGGTCAAAGGTGACGTCGGGCCGGATGCTGTCAACGGGCTGGTGGCTCACGAGCAGCACGGTGGCCCCGCGTTTGCGGGCGCGGTCCAGATGCGCCAGCACGGTGTCCGCGCTGGCGGGATCCAGGTTCCCGGTGGGTTCGTCGGCCAGCACCACCGCGGGATTGTTGAGCAGGGCCCTCGCCAGCGCACAGCGTTGCCGCTCGCCGGCCGACAGCTCATCGGGGTAGTGGCTTGCGCGGGATTCCAGGCCCAGTTCCGCCAGGAGTTCCCGGGCGCGGTCGGGCGCGTTGCCGGCTTTCGCCAGCGCCAGGGTCGGCAGGAGGATGTTCTCGAGCGCGGTCAGGTAGGGCACGAGGTGGAAGAGCTGGAACACGACCGCGACCTCGCGGGCCCGCAGGGCGGCCCGTTCACGAAGCGACAGCCCGTCGAGGCATGTTCCGGCCACGCGGATGCTTCCCCGCGACGCGTGAGTGAGTCCGGCCGCCAGATTGATCAGGGTGGTCTTGCCGCTGCCGGAAGGCCCGCGCACCAGCGCCATCTGTCCCGGCTCGACCTGGAACGTGACGTCCTCGAGGGCGCGCACAACGGCTTTGTCTTTGCGAAACTGTTTTGATACGCCGTCGAACTGAATCATGCCGCTGCCTCCCGCAGTACGTCCACCGGGTCCTGAAGCAGCCCCGCCACGATGGGCGGCAGGCCGAACAGCACCGCCACCAGGGGCGTCGCGACCGCGATGAGGGCAAGCGAGCCGATATCCGGGAGCAGCACGCGTTCCGTCACGACAATGGACGGCGCCAGGAAGTAGCCCAGCACGCAGCCCGCAAGGCCGCCCGCAAGACTGTACAGGGCAATCTTCGCAATGAAAAGTCCCGCAATGCGGCCGCCGGGAATGCCCAGGGCGCGGAACACGCCGATTTCTGAACGGCGGTTGCGCACGTTCAGGTAGGTAAGCCCCCAGATGGCCGTCGCCGCGCCCGCAATCACGATGGCCACCGTGGCCAGCTGTAACCGGTACAGCATCCCGCGCTGTTCGTGGCGCGCCAGGAGGATGTCCCGGTAGGGTTGCACGCCGACATCGGGGAGGACGGCGCGGATGCTCTGTTCCAGCGCGTTCAGAATGTCTTTCGTGTCCACGGGGCACATGCAGGCGAGGGCGTCGATCGCGTTGACGCGGCCGCTCACCCCGAGCAGGGCCTGCACGTCGCCCAGATGCGCGAACACGCGGATGTCTTCCGGAATGGCGCCTTTGGGTTCGATGACGTCGGCGACCTCAAACGGCTTGCCGAGAAGGGTCACCTGGCTGCCGGGCGCCAGGTCAAGGGCCTTCGCGGCGGCCGCTCCGGCCAAGACCTTCCCCGGAGGCACGTCGTACGCGGTAGGCATGGGTTTGCGGAAGGCGTTCGCTTGAGACTCTTCCGGGCGGAGCCCGGTCAGGACGATGGTCTTGCCCTCGACCTGGATCGTCTTCTGATACTTGCCGACAAAATGCTGGGCCAGCACGGTGCTTGCGGCCAATTGGTCCACGTAGCTTTCCGGCATGTCGGGGCCGTCAAAGTTGAGCGCCTGGTACTGGGCCATATCCGCGCCCGGCGGCGTGATCAGGAGATTGAAGCCCATGTCCTTCATCTGGACGCGGGTGGCGTCGACGGAACTTCGGCCCACGGCAATCATGATCGCCAGCAGGCTCGTGGCCAGCACGACGATGCAGAAACAGAGCAGGGTGCTCCACTTTGATCGCTGGATCTCGCGCCCGATCATGCGGGGCAACGTCAGGTTACGGTGCATGCTTCCTCCGTTGGCTCAGCTGAAAACTCCGGCGGCGCCCATGGACACAATATACATCATACCTGCCTTGCTGCCCCCCAAGGCAAGTAGAGAGACCGGGGCAATCGCACTAAAACCAGATGCAAACCGTCAGGTCGCCGGAAGAACAGGCGCCCTCCACCGACTCCAAGTCAGCGCATTCGCCAAAAGAAAATGCAGATGTCCGCACGAAACGGCGTTTTTCAACGTCTTTCCTGCGCACGCAGGAATCCAGCAGGCCTGCGGGCGGACGGGGTCGCAAACGGCCCGTCTCACGAAGACCATTTGTGCGGGGCGCACTAAGTTCGATTGCCTTGGTAGAGAGACCGGGCCACGCACTCAATCCGCCCGGCCAAAACGGGTGTGGCGCGCAGGCGTCTCGCCTTCGTTCTCCATCTTGGTGTGAGACCCGCGCGTCGGGGATGCCGGCGCAATCGATCCGGCCACCCCGGCTCACAGCGCACCCCGGGCATGATTGCGTCGGCACGTCCCTTCTGCTCTATGCACGAGAGACGCGGGTCTCCCGGGGCAATCCGCCTCCTCACACCGTCATTTGAAGGTGAACGTCCCGAAATGTTCGGGCTCGAGGAAATGGTAGACGGTCTGCGACCACAAGGTCCATTCGCGCTCCGTGTACCGTTCCCGGCAGAGGTTGATCCGGATCCGGCTGCCGGGTTCGGGCGCCGCCATATTCAGGGCTTTCCACGGAATGGCGGCCTCCACGGTCCAGAAATCCGGTCCCCGCTGCGCGCCGTGCTGCCATTCCGGATTGTACTCGGTTTGCAGCACGTCGACATGCAGCCCCTCCCACACCACATTCGCCGGGTTGATGGCGAAGTGATAAAACGCAGCCGACTCGTCGCTGGGCTTGATAAACAGCTCGACCACGTCGCCGGTGAACACATAATCGTCGCGTTTCTCGCCCACAATCTGCAGCTCGGGGGCCTTGGGCTCTTCGCACCGGAACGCGATGTACAGGTATTCGTCGTCATAGGCGGCCCGGGTCTCCGTCTGCGCCGACACGGTTTCCTGCGCGGCCTTCATCGGCACGAAGGGTTCGAGCGGCTCGGTCTTGCGCCAGAGTTCGTCATCGAGCTCGCCGTCGATCTTCGGGCTGGATACCCCGCGCCCGAGTCGCATGATTTCCGCGGTCCGGATGGCCAGGTCGCCGGTGACGGCATCCTGCTCGCGTTTCTGGGCCGTCTCGATGATGGGGGCCAGGTCGATGTCGAGGCCCTGCGCGTTGGCGAGCTTGCGCCGCGCCGAGAGGATCGCTTCCTCGCACCCCGCCGGTACATCCTGATCTTCCCACCAGTTCATGCGTTCGCTGTAGCACCACACGTATTTGTCGGCCGTGTAGAGCGCCCAGTACACATTGTGCTCGAACCACTGGGCCTGCTGCTCCGCCGTCATGAAATGTCCCAGCACGTTCTGTTCGCGCAGCCCGAAATACTGATCGACATACAGGGCCTGGCCGACGCGGACTTTGTGGCGGTACTGATCGTGGAATTCGTCGGGAATGAGGTACAACCCCCTCTGGGTAATCTGATGGTACTTCTCGAAATACGGCTGCCGGTCTTTGTAGTAATACGCCCCCTCGTTGCCGTCAATGATGCGCGTGCCCGCCTGCGACCCCTCGAGCATCCCCTCGAGAAATGCCGGCAGCAGCGCGTAATGCTCCTTCGACAACTTCTCCTGCCGGAAGCCGGGATCCATGGGCATGCACAGGTTCGCGAAATAGCTCAACTGGAAAAAGGTCAGGATCTGCGGATCCGGCAGCTCCGCCTCGACCGTTCGGATGAACTCAGCGCCCCGCTGGCGCACCTTGGCCTGATACTCCGTAAACGACTTCGTTTCGTGATGCGCCGTCTTCGCGTACTCCCACGGATTCTCCCCGTAAGGTTCGGCGTCGAAGCAGATCCCCACGCACTTGGCCAGCCGGGCCGCGTGCGCCACCAGACGGATATTGTTGACAATCTGTTCCCACTGGGAATCGCTGAACCAATCCTGATCCGATGCCGCCCACATGATCACGAAATTGTCTGTAAACCGGTTCCATTTAATGCGTTCGGCGTTTTCGTAGTCTTTCTTGAAGCGCGTCTCGTCCCACGGTTCCGGCACGAGCACGTTGCCGCCGCCCTCGAGGCGGAACACGATCCCGTCAAAGGGGCGTTGCTCCATTTTGCCGATATTCTTGCGCACCTGTTCCGTGGTGGGCACGTCCCAGCCGTATTCAATCAGCCGTTTGCCCAAAGGCAGGGGAACCTCGTTGGGTTTTGCCCACACGGGGATGGCCAGAATGACTGTGGAGGCCAAAACCAAAAGGCATGCACGTGTTTTCATGGAATCGCCCCTTCCTTGTACCGCCTGTCCGCGTTCCCCGGGCAGCCCGACCGCTGCCGCTCGCCGGTTCGGCCTGTCGCTCTATGGTACGTGTTGACCCCGAACAAGCACAACCAGACACTCATGTCTATCTCCAAACCGGGGGTTTGGTTCCCTGTCCGGTACGGAAACCGCTGCCGGGTATTCTTGCGATGTGCGCGACCGTATGGTATATCGCGCCTGGCGGCGGCCGTCGCGGCCTGCCGCGGTTCCCGGTCGTTTCGATAAGGGGAGTCAGCGCACCATGACCTCGCGCGAACGGATCGTGACGGCGATGGACCACCGCGAACCGGACCGGGTGCCTCTGGACCTCGCCGGCACCCATGTCACCGGCATCTCCAGGAGGGCGTACGACGCGTTGCGCGCGCATCTGGGCATGCCCGGTGAAGCGCCCCTGTGGCAGGATGTGATACAGCAGACCGTCATCCCCTCGGACGCATTTCTGGACCGGCTCGGCGTGGACACGCGCGGCCTGTTTCCCCTGACGAGCCACAATTGGGGCGTGTTTGACAAACTCGAGGATGGGGGAGCGGTCTGGAACTACCGCGACGAGTGGGGCATGACGCAGCATTTCCCGAAGAAGGACGGATTGTGGTTCAGCATTGTGAAACACCCGCTCGCGGAACTCCCGCCGGAACCCTCAACGGTCGCGGGATATCGGTGGCCCGATGCCGCGGACCCGCGTCGCGTGGACGGCCTGCGCGAGCGCGCGGCCGGTTTCCGGCAACAGGGGAAGGCGGTTCTGATCAAAGGCCTGTGCGCGGGCATCTTCGAGATGGCCCAGCGGCTGCGCGGCATGGAAAATGCCATGATGGATCCCCTGCAGTACCCCGCGTTTGCGGAGCGCCTGTACGGCAGACTCGCGGACCTCAAGATCGCGTTCTGGGAGATGGCGCTGCGCGCCCTGGGGCCGGAGGTGGATATCGTGGTCGAGAACGACGACTACGGCACCCAGCAGTCGCAGCTCATTTCGTTCGAACAGTATTCGTCGACCATCCGGCCGCACCAGGAACGGGTTTTCGCGGCCATCAAGCGGGCCGCACCGCACGTGCGGCTTTTCTTCCATTCGTGCGGCAATGTGAGGCCGTACCTGCCGGGGTTCATCGAGGCCGGCGTCAACATCCTTAATCCGGTGCATGTGACCGCGGCGGGCATGGAACCCCGCGCCCTCAAGCGCGATTTCGGGGATGCGATCACGTTCTGGGGAGGGGGTGTCGATACGCAGCACATTCTGCCCCACGGCACGCCGCAGGCGGTGAAAGACGACGTCAAACGCAATGTCGAGGCGCTGGCGCCGGGCGGGGGCTACGTGTTCAACACCATCCACAACATCCAGGGCGACGTGCCTCCCGGGAACATCGTTGCCATGTATGAAGCGCTCGAAGAATGTGGCGCGTACTGATTCGGCCGGGGCGCTGTTCCACATCGGTCGGAGCGCCAGGCCGTGCGCCGGGGGAGCCGCCGCGAACGCTCCGCCCGGGGTTGGGGTGGCGGCCCGCGATCTGGTACCCTGAGGCCCCCTATGAAGCGCATACAACCCATACTCCGTGAATACTGGGGATTCGAGACCTTCCGTCCGTTTCAACGTGACGCCGTCGAGGCCATTCTGAGCGGGCGCGATTCTCTGGTGGTCCTGCCGACGGGCGGGGGCAAGTCCCTGTGTTACCAGGCGCCGGCATTGGCGCTGGACGGGCTGGCGGTCGTCGTGTCGCCTCTGATTTCCCTGATGAAGGATCAGGTCGACGCCCTGCGCCAGCGAGGCATTCCGGCCGCCTGCGTGAACAGCGCGCAATCTCCCGAAGAACAGCGCAAGGTGTTCGCGGACCTTGGCTCGGGACGGATACGGCTGCTCTACGTCGCGCCGGAACGGCTCACACAGGCGCATTTCCTCGAGTTGCTTCATGCGCGGGAGCTCGCCTATTTCGTTGTGGACGAGGCCCACTGCATCAGCATGTGGGGCCACGATTTCCGGCCCAGCTACCGCGACTTGCGCTGCCTCCGGGAGCAGTTTCCCCGGGCGCGCATTCATGCCTACACCGCCACGGCCACCGAACGCGTGCGGGACGACATCGTCCGCTCCCTCGCTCTGGAAGCGCCGTGTGTGCTCGCCGGCTCATTCGACCGGCCCAACCTGACGTACCGGTTTGTGCCGCGCACCAACCTCCACGAACAGCTCCGGGTGATTGCGGCCAGGCATCGCGGCCAGGCGGGCATTGTCTATTGCATCCGGCGGACGGATGTCGAGCAGTTCGCGGCGTTTCTCAAACGCGCGGGATACCATGCCCTGCCCTATCACGCGGGCCTGGCCGCCGACGTGCGCCGCCGCAACCAGGACCGGTTTCTTCGCGAGGACGCCGCAATCGTGGTTGCCACGGTCGCGTTCGGCATGGGCATCGACAAACCCGACGTGCGGTTCGTGGTCCACGCCGCCATGCCGCAGTCGCTCGAACATTACCAGCAGGAGAGCGGCCGCGCCGGACGTGACGGCCGCCCCGCCGACTGCTACCTGTTCCACGGCGAGGCCGACCGTGAAATCTGGCGCGCCATCCAGGGAGACCAGGCGCCCGCGCTCCGCGACATCAGCGATGCCAAGCTCGATGCAATGGCTGCCGCGTGCGCCGGCGGCGTCTGCCGGAGACGGGCCATCCTCGACTACTTCGGCGAGCACTATCCCGCCAAACGCTGCGGCGCCTGCGACATCTGTCTGGACCACGCCGGGGATGCCGCGCCGGAGCCCGGGCCGGATGACGTTCTGGCGCTGCTGGGAACGATCGAAGCGCCCACGCCGCCACCGGCGAACGAACCCGGCGACTGGGACGAAGCCCTGTTCGAGAAACTTCGCCGCATCCGCCGGGATGAGGCCCGGAATCGCGATCTGCCCGCGTACCGTGTCTTCGGCGACGCGACGCTTCATGACGTGGTTCGCAGGAAGCCCGTCGACAAGGCCGCGTTTGCGCGGGTCGAGGGCGTCGGGAAACAGAAGTGCCGCGACTATTGGCGGGTCTTCTGCACGGCCATCCGCGAACATCTCGAAGACGCCGGTCTCGCGCCGCCGGGCGGCCGGAAAGCCGGTTCCGTTGCGGCGGGCAGGACGTCCACGCCGGATACCCAGCCGGCCGGCGTCACGGCGCGCGAGCTGTTCGAACAGGACACGTCCCTCGAAGACGTATGCCGCCAACTCGGGCGCAGCGAACGGTGGGTAGTCGGCGAGCTCGAGGATTTCCTGCGCGATACCGGCCGCGTCACGCCCTACCCCTGGGTCGATGACGAGACGTTCGAGCGCGTGATCGAGGCCGCCGGACAGGTCATTGGCACACGGGTCAAATCCATCCGGCACTACGCGGGCGACGACCTGGGCGAAACCGAGATCCGCCTCTGTCTGGCGTGCCTGCGCAACGCATAGGCTGGTTACGCCGGCTCGTCTGCGGCAGTTGCGACAGCGCGTTATACCTGTTTACGCCAGCGCCCTGAGGGTGTCTTCCAGGCGCGACAGCGCTTCGTCGATGTCTTCCTGCTGGTGCGAGAAGTTGATGTAACACACCGAATACAGCGAGAGACCGTGGGCATACGCTTCACGGAACAGCGAGTCCACCGCATTCTCCACGGTCTGTCCCCGGGCGCAGTCGGTCAGGGCCAGGCACGGAGCCAGACCGCGCGCCTCGAGGGGATACTCGTACTGCGCGAACAGCGCGTTCATACCCTCCTGGAACCGTTGGCCCATGGCATATAAATGGCCGATGACCTCGTGCTCGCGGTAGACATTCAGCGTGGCCCGGGCCGCGGCCAGGGAAAGCGCTTCACCCGAATACGTCGAGCTCACCACCGCCCGCTCAAGTTCGTCCATGACCGCCGCTTTCCCCGCGATGACCGACAGCGGCAGGCCATTCGATATGCCCTTCGCGAAGACCGCCAGATCGCAATCGACGGCGCAGTAATCCTGGTATCCCCCCAGGGCGACGCGAAACCCGGACACAATCTCGTCAAGAAACAGCAGCGCGCCGTGTTTTCGCGTGAGTTCCCGGAGACCGTGCAGGAAATCCGCGCCTTTGTCGGCGGTGGCATAGTCCATGGCTACCGCGACCGCCGCCACGTTGGCGCCCTCATCCGCGAAGAGCTTCTCGTAGGGGGCCAGGTCGTTCCAGGGCAGGGCCCGGTGCAGTTTCGAGATTTCCACGGGCACGCCTTTGGGCGCGTCCTCCCGGACCCGGGGCAGGACGTTCGCCCCGGACGCCAGGCTGTTCACCCAGCCGTTGTATCCACACTGGGCGATGATGTCGCGGCCGGTAGCGGCGCGCGCAATCTTGAACGCCGCCGCGCAGGCTTCGCCGCCCGTTTTCAGGTAGCGCACCTTCTCGGCGCACGGGACCATCTCGCACACCAGCTCCGCCACTTCCCCTTCGAGCACGCACGGGTGCGAGAATACCGTGCCTTTCTGAAGCTGGGCCGCGACGGCCTCGTTCACGGCCGGGTAGCAGTAGCCAAGCGAGATCGGGCCCAATCCGTTGCGGAAATCAATGTATTCGTTGCCGTCGATGTCCCACAGCCGGCATCCCCGGCCGTGGTCCATGTAGCACGGCTCTTCGGGTTCGAAGCGGGGCCGTTTCGACAGGGTGCCGGTGCCCGTTGCCAGGAGCTTCCGGTAGCGCTTGTACGCGGACCAGGACTGTTCCGTGCTGCGTGCCGTCGTGCGTTCCATGGGGCATTCCTCCGGATCAGCCCGGGCCGGTTCAGGCCGTCCGGGATGAGGGCGGGCCGTTCCCGCCGTTGAATTCCCGTTCCCGGGCGTGACCGTTCGGGCTGGTATGTTTTGCGCCCTCGGCGCCGTGTCGCGACAGGCGTGCGCCGCTAAGCTCATTCTCCGGGATTCGTGAGTGAGGATGCAAATGCCGCTGCAATGGCGGGAGGCACCGGCAGGTCCCGTTTCGCATCGCCCCCGTCATCCCCGGCCACGCGGCCCACGCTGTACATCTGGTACGCGCCATCCTTGAGCGAATAGCGAAACGGCTCCGCGGCATAAGCATCCATCGGGACGGCCTCCGCGTAGTCCGGCGTGAGGGCCTCCAGCGTCTCCGGATACGCCCCCTGCGCGTGGCGGTACAGCTCGAGCGCCACGACGGCGAGCAGGCCCTCGACCTGCGTTGCGGCAAGCGTCCGTCTCTGGACCGCTTCGGCGGCGAGGCTCGTGAACCGCGTGGGCAGGGCCTTCTGCTCGATCATTCGCGCGCGTTCGTGGCGGCTCGACCACCCGGGCAACTCGGCATACGAAATCGTGGCCGCTTCGCGCAGCGCTTTGGCGTGTTTGCGCAGAAAGCGCCGCAATGCCGCATCCTGCAGATTTCCCGACAGCCCGTCAGGCTGGCTGGGATTGCTGGTGGTGTAGAAGCCCGCCTCGACCAGGCGCAGTTCCCAGTCAATCGCGGCCGACAGGTCGATGGGTTTCGAGGACAGTTCTTTCATCCCGGCGAGAAATGTCCGCCCCAATTCCGATGGATACGCGCCCCAGGGAAGGCTCATCGCGGTAACGGCCGCATCCGAAGTGAGTTCACAGCCCTTCAATGCATTCTCGAGGGGACCATCGCACGTCACGAACATGCCCAGCCGCAGCGCGGCCAGCGCGAATCGCACCGCGTCTTCCGGCCGGCTCTCTTTCGCGGCATGCAGTGCGTGGCCGCAGAGGAGCCGCGACAAGGTTTCGAAGGCGGCGATGTTTTCCCGGTTGGCCTGCACCGATTCGAGCGGAGGCCAATAGAACGGTTGCGTGTCCAGTATCCCCGGCATGGCTTCGGCCGCCGGGCGCGTGGCCTCGAGATACTCCAGCACCTTGGGGTCGTCGTCCGGAAGGCGGATAGCGAGGCGCGTCGCGATGAAGGCGGCGTCCTGGCCGCCGCGCTGGTCCATCAGAATACCGGGCCTGCCCGGGGGCGGCGTCGGCGGAAGGCCGTTCGCCAGCTTCCGGAGCGCGAACCAGGCGTTGTCGGGCGATGTCCGCTTCGCGACCATTTCCGGAGACTCGGGTCCGATCAACGGTTCAGAGCGGTAATGGCGCACCGCGAGAATCAGCGCAACCAGGACGCCCACGGCGCACGCAAACAGGATGATCGGGCGTTTTATGCCGGTCTTTCTCGCTCTGCTACGCAAGGTCATTCCTTCGTGTTAATTCGTTCGACGCTGACGACGCCCTTGACCACTTCCGCGCGCCATGTTGTCTCGGGCCGCCGGTAGGCCTGCGGTGGTTTCCCGGGGCCCGGGCTGACCAGCAGCCGTTCGGGCGTTGCCGGATGGTATTGGAACGCGGTCCCGGTAAACGGGTCTTCGGGCACGGTTTCCAGACGGCCGGCGGCCGCCTCGGCAAGCGTTTCCGGGTATTGTCCCTGATCCAGACGGTGCAATTCCAGAAGCGCGAGCAGCAGTACCTGGCGGTATGCCGCGGTGCAATTGGCCGCTGCAAACCTGGCCACGCACAACTGGTACCCCAAACTGTCGTATTCCTTGAGTTCCCCGGCCATTTCCACCGGGGCGGCGTCCAGCGTCTTTTCGAGGCGGGGATAGGGGAGCGCCACACACTCCTGCCATTCGCCGCGGTGCTCGATGAAGGCGCGCAGCCTCTGGGTTCGCCAGCGCACATACAGCAAGCGGCGCAGGTTGAAGCCCCCGCTGCTGTCCTCAGACCGGATACGTTCGGTCTCCGCGTAATAGGCCTGCCATTCCGCATCGATCATGTGTGCATAATCCGGCTGAGGCGGTTCGCCAAGCCGCAGCATTCCCTCAAACGCCCGGTTCAGGGTGGCGGCGTCGCCGCTCTGCTCGAGATACGTGCCGAGCAGCGTCCAAAGGCTGCGTTCCTCCTCCTGAATCGTCGTCAAAAAGCGAATCGTCCCGTCTTGCTGGAGCAGCCGGCACACGCGGACGCCATCGAACAGGGACTCCAGCGCCGTCTCCTGCTCGCCGCGGATTTCCCACGCGTGGCGGCAGGCAATCCGAAAATGCAGGACAAGAATCTCCAGCATCGGGCGCCGGACGTTCGCGTCCTGTGCGGGAAACAGAAAATACGGCGCGTCAAAAGCCTCCCGGGCCTTATCGAGCGCGGGACGGCACTGCTCGATGCGCGCGGCGATTTCGGGGGCGTCATCGGGGGCCCAGATGTCGAGCGCGCGGGCGATGGAGCCGCTCTCGGTCTCGAAAAGCCGCAGTTCACCGGGCTTATCGGGAACAGGATACTTCTGGGGAAGCGGGTTGTCCCCCGGCAGCAGGTACAGGGCCTGCACCAGGACATGCGCCGCATTCTCGGGAGACTCGATACGGGCCTGGAGTTCGGGGGACAGCGGGGGCGGGCGAAGCCCCCGGGGGTCGCGGCCGCGCGCCCATACAATGGCCGCACCAAGGACACAGACCAGCGCGGCCAGCACGAGAACCGTGCGTATTTCGCGGCGACTCTTGCGCTTGTGCCCCCGCGCGCGGCCCATCTCAGCTCTCCATGGCTTTGGCCTGCGAGTATTCGCGGCGCCGAACGACCAGCACCGTCAGGAGAATCAGAACAGACGCGATGATCACCAGGGCGATGGCGGACTTGGTGGCGCCCACCAGGAACAGTTTTTTCTGGTATTCCGCGAGGGCGGTG
Organism: Candidatus Hydrogenedentota bacterium; assembly: GCA_012719295.1. Taxonomy (GTDB): domain Bacteria; phylum Hydrogenedentota; class Hydrogenedentia; order Hydrogenedentales; family SLHB01; genus UBA2224. The sequence goes on from JAAYAQ010000145.1 coordinate 12,259, forward strand.
CGCAGCATTGGGGCTTCCCGCGCTTCCGCAAGCGGCGGCAACAGCGCCACTACATATTTCTCGATGGTGAAAAAGTCGATGAGGCCCGGCACATACAGGGCCAGCCGCTGCCAGAAAAACAGGGCCATGACGCCGGTGATGATTGGCCGTTTGAAGAAGGCGCCCAGCCACATGCAGAACGCCCCGTACCCCAGCAGCCCCATCAGCAGCGCGCCGTCGTAGTGCAGCATGAGCCGCAGGTTGGCGGCGGAAAACGCGAAGTTCCCGAGCGCGGTACACGCCGCGAATGTGAGAAACACCCCCGGCACGATCAGCCCCGCGGCAATCAGCAGAAGCGACGCAAAACGCCCCAGCACCATCGCCGACCGGGGAACCGGCCGCGTCAGCAGGTACGGAATGGTCTGTGATTCGACGTCTTCCCCGATCAGCATGATTCCAAAAAACATGGCCAGCAGCGGCAGCAGGGCCTTGACGTAGATGTCTTCCATCAGCATCACGAATATCTTGTTGCCCTCGCGGCCGAACGCGCCTTCCGTGAACACGGTGAGCACCAGCGGAATCACGACCGGCAGCAGGGCCACCACGCCCGCCAGGATGGTCCGTTTCCGGCGCAATGTGGTGACCAGCGCGTGGTGGGCCGACATCGCCAGGAAACGCAGGTACGGCGCGTTGGCCGCCGGCATTGCTTCTACCTTGTCCAGTGTCGCGCTCATGAAACTCCTACCGCACCAGGTACTGGAACACCGACTGCAGGTCGGCGTCCGCGCAGGCAAAACTCGTGACGTCCACGGCCTTGTCGGCCACCAGCCGGTTCAACTTTTCGAAAAAGCCGTTCGGATCCCTGGTCCGTACGGTGACCCGGCCGTCTTCGAACTCGATGCTCAACGTGGCGCCGTCTTCCGCGAAATGCCGCGCCAGGTCTCTCGGGGAGCCGCATCCCACCGTGACGGCGAGGGGATGTTCGTCGATCAGTTCCCGCATGTCGTGCACCCGGCCACGCGCGAGGATGCACCCGTTGTGCAGGAGCACCACGTGGCTCGTGACCCGTTCGATTTCGTAGAGGATGTGACTGGACACAATGACGGCCCGGCCGTTCTCTCCGAGTTCGCGGATCAGCGCGAACATCTCTTCACGGCCTTCGGGATCCAGGCCCGCCATGGGCTCATCCAGAAACAGCAGTTCGGGCGACGGGGCGAGGGCCTGGGCGATCTTGATGCGCTGGCGCATGCCGCGGCTGTACGTCTCGATGAGGTCGTCCATGCGCTCGGTCATCTTGACGCGTTCGCACGCCTCTTCGGCCCGTCTGGTGGCCTCCGCGCCGGTCATGCCGTAAAACCGGTTGAGCCAGTAGACGAACTCGTAGCCGGTCGTGTTCTCGGGGAACCGGTCGAACTCCGGGCAATAGCCGATACGGCGAAGCACCCGCAGGTTGTTGCGCGGCGGCTCGCCAAAGACCGACATCGTGCCTCGGCTGGGGCTGTAGAGCCCCAGGGCCAGCTTGATGAACGTGCTCTTTCCCGCGCCGTTGGGGCCGAGCAGGCCAGTGACCCCCGGCTCAATCGACACATCAAGGTTGTTGACCGCCACCACCTCGCCGAACCATTTGGACAGGCCTTGGGCCTCGATGATCGCGCTCATGACGCACGCTCCGCGCGCCGGATCCGCGATGCGAGCGCCCAGCAGCAAAACGCGCAGACCAGCCCGATAAACAGCGCCGACCAGCCCCAGTGCAGCGGGAAACTCTTTCGGGGCTGCGCGAACAGCGTTTCTCCCACGCGGTTGACCGCCATGGGCAGCGAGATAATGGAGAAGTTCGGGTTGCGCACAAGTTCCGGAAGCGCCGTCCCCAGCGCCGAGTTGCCGAACAGGATCATGAACACCGCGATGCCCGCGTAGCGCTCGCTCGAGAACAGGGCGGAACTGGCCAGCACGCCCAGCGCGCACGGCAGGACAATGCACGCGCTGAACGCGAGGATCGAGAATGGAATCCAATACGTCTCGCGCAGCGTCTCCCGGCCCGGGGCCAGCAGGTTGTGCAGCACCACGAGGAGCGTGTCCGGTATCGCCGTCAACAGCGCGCCCACGAGCACCAGCGTGATGGTCTTGCCCGCGATGTAGTCCAGCCGGGTCAGCGGTTTCGAGAAATAGATCTCGATGAGGTTGTCGCGGAAATCGTTGCAGATCATGCCCGAGCCCGCGAACAGCGTGACGATGAACACCAGCGAGCTTTGAATCCGCAGGTAATCGAAGAAGGTCCGTTCGTCGACCTGCATCATGGCCACGTTCTTCAACGCCATCAGGGCCGGGGTCTGGCTCGACACGCTCACCATGTCGTACACGGTAATCTGAAAGACGCGGAAACTCGTGTGAATGACCGCCACGATAAGCAGATACACAAACGCGCGCGTTCCAAACAGGATGCGCAGCTCCTGCTTCACCATGACCCACCACCGGAACCCCTGCAGCGGCTTGCCGTCATAGGCCCGGTATGTCTGTTCGTAAATCGGCACTCAGTGTCTCCCGATAGCCTGCATGAACACCTCTTCCAGCCGGTGCCGGACCGGGACAAAATGGCGCACGTGCGTATTCTGGGCCCGGGCGATCTCGAAGAACACGCGAGGATCCAGCAGCGCCGGTTTCTCGACCAGCAGATTGCCGTTCGGCAGCGTCTGAAGCACACATCCCGCGGTTTCCAGCGCGGTCCGGTAGGTTTCCTGGTGTTCGCGCACGCGAATCTCGAACAGGTTTTCCCGCGCCGTCGTCAAGGCGCCGATCGACCCTTCCCGGACGATCCGGCCCTGGTGAATCACCAGCATGTGATCGCATACGTGCTCGACGTCCGGCAGGAGGTGGGACGACAGCAGCACCGTCACGCCGCGCTTCGTCACCAGTTCCTTGATCAACTCGAGCATCTCGATGCGCCCCTCGGGATCGAGGCCGTTGGTCGGCTCGTCGAGGAGCAGCAGTTTGGGGTCGTGGACGAGGGCCTGGGCAAACTTGATCCGCTGGCACATTCCGGTCGAGTACGTCTGCATCTTCCGGTACCGGCTGTCGCCCATCCCGACGTAGTTGAGCACCTCGTGGGCGCGTTCCATGGCGTCGGTGCGTTTCATGCCGAAAAGGCATCCGCAGTAGGTCAGGAACGACACCGCGCTCACCTTGCGGCCCACCGCGTCGCGTTCCGGCATGTAGCCCAGCCGTTGCCGCGCCTCGAGGGCCTGCGCGGGGAGCCGGAACCCGAACAGCGACGCCTCGCCCGCATCCGCCCGAATGAATCCGAGCAGGGTTTTCAGCAACGTGCTCTTCCCGGCGCCGTTCGGGCCGAGCAGCCCCACCGCGCCGCCTTCCACGGTGCAGGTCACGCCCCGGAGCGCTTTTGTCGCGCCGTACGACACTTCCACGTTTTTCAGTTCGACAATGGCCATGGCGTGTTCAGGATCCTGGAACGCTGATGTTCAATTCGATGGTTTCCTCGCCGCTTATGGACACAGTCTGGCTCGTGCGCGGCTTCCCCGTGCCGGACATCGCCTCTCCGAGGTTCACATACAGGATATCAAGCTGATAGTTCCCCTCGGGACAGTTTTCGATCTCAAAATAGCCGTCGTCGCGGATGGGCGACATGCCCAGGACCGTCGGCGCACCGCCAGCCTCGGTTCCGCCGAACCAGTCGGCCGGGTTCGTCAGGTTCAGGCCGGTCAGGGCGCTCGCACTGCCCGGTACACGCAACACCGCAAACCCGATTATCCCGCCGGTGGGCGGGGGCGTGCACAATCCCTGCACCGTGGCCCCGCCTTCTTCGCCGAAATTGTGCACGGTGGTCTCGCCTTCCCGGATCTCCACCTGGGCGTGCATCGGCGCGAACAGGTCCGTGCCCTGGCCCTCGAACGAGACGGCCGTCGCCATATACGAGCCGGCCGCCAGGCCCTCGATGGCGTACTGGCCGTTCTGGTCGGCGGACGCCATCTCGCTGATGCCGTTCCCGATCACGGTGACCATCGCTCCGGGCAGAGAAACGCCGTTCCGGGTCACGTAGCCCTGCAGCCGGCCCCCGCCGCCGAGCACGACCACCACCCCCGTGACGGTCCGGCTCTGCGCCACCTGCACGGGGCCGCTGCTGCCTTGCGCATAGCCTTCCGCCTGGGCGAACACCGTGTAGGTTCCATCGGCGAGGTTGCGGAACTCGAACCGGCCGTCCGAGCCGACTTGCACCCCGCGGCGCTGGGTCTGGGCGACCATGTCGACGAGCCGTCCGAACTGGGCTTCCGTCGCGCCCCCGATCCATACGGTGGCGCCCGCGGGGATCCCGCCGTCCGTGGTCTGCACCTGTCCCTGGATGACTCCGCCCGACTGGCTGACGTAGAGCGTCACGCCGTCGACGCGCTGCCCCTCCACAACCGAGACAGTCTGACGCCCGGGGGTCAATCCTTGCGCGGTGGCTTCGATGGTGTAGTCGCCCGGCGACAAAGCCAGCTCGAAACTGCCGTCGGCGTTGTTGAAATTGCGCAGATCGCGCGGATCGCCGCTCGACAACAGCGCCAGCCCGATGCCGCCCTGTTGCGTTTCCGAGGGCACCGCCCGCACGCTGTAGCGGGCCGGCGCCTGCCCCGTTTCCCGCACCAGAACCGTGCCGCGAACCATCCCCGTGGCCTGCATCACAATGTTCGTCGGCTCGTCAAGTTTCACGTCGCTGACCTGCTGCGAGGTGTAGCCTTCCTTCTCGGCGATGATGACCAGGAATCCGGATTCGACGCCATAGAAACCGAACTCTCCGCGCTCATCGGACCGGGTTTCGATCTCGGTCGCGCTCATCGATTCGGTTCCCAGGCCGGACAAGGTCAGATTGACGCCCGGAATGGGGCGGCCTGCGGCATCCATGACCATCCCGTACACCACGAAGTTGCCGCTGTCTACCGACGAGAGCGTCAGGTCAAAGCCCCGGATGTCATTGAATCCGTCCGCATACAGCGGATCGCCCATCACCGCGACCTTGTAGCCGTCCTTCTGTGCCAGGAGCTGATAGTCCCCCGGCGGAAGGTTCGCAATCATGTAGGTCCCGTCGGTCTCCGTTTTGCAGTGCCGGAACGCGCGCGCCTCATCCAGCCGCTGAAACAGTTTTGAATACGACGGCACGCAGACTGTCTCCGCGTTGGGGATAGGCGTGCCGTTCTGATCGAGCACCCGCCCGTATACCGACGTCCCGCGCAGCACGTGAATATCCACCCGGATGCTCCGCGCCGACTCCGTCACGATGAACGGGTCCGTAAGCTGCGGCGCGTATTCGTCGGACGTGGCGTAGACCCGCCATTCCTGGTTGAGCGGAACGCCGACCAGTTCATAGTACCCGTCTTCCTCGGAGCGGTTGCGCAGAGGCGGCGCCTGATGCACCGCCGCGTTCAGCGCCTGGGAAATCAGGCTTTCCGACGTACACAGGTACACCTGCGTATCCTGGACGGGCTTCTTTTCGTGGTCCGTGATGTATCCCCAGACCGTGCCCGCGGGCGAAAGCGCGAAATTGATGTCCGTCACGTTCTGGTCCGGGCGCTCGATCACCACGTTCTGCACGGGGATGCGTTCCGGCGCCTTGTAGGGCTGGCGCGCCAGGTCCAGCGCCACCTGGTACGTCCCCGGCAGCAGGCCGCTGATCGTATAGGTTCCGTCCGGCGCGGTCTCTGTTTCCGCGCTGGATGTGCCCTCTTCGCTGTTGGCGGTGATCAGGATCAGGGGGATGCCGGTGCTGGTTCCCGCCTCGGTCACCCGGCCGGCGATCGACGCGCCTCTGGACAAGGCCACATCCAGCCGCACCCGCTTCTCACCGCCTTCCGCAAGCTCTACGATTTCGCGGTGCGTGACAAAACCGGTCCGGGCCGCCTGAACGAGGTACCGGCCGGGCAGGGGGGCGGGAAGTGCATAGTGCCCCATGTCGTTTGTTTTGGTGCTTCGCCGGGCCGCCTGGGCCGTATCGAGAAAAGCGGGCGTCATCCGGGCCGCCGCGGCCGCCGCTTCTTCTACCGCCGTTTCGGCTGCCGTGCCCTCTTCTCGCGGAGGGAGCAGAACCGAACGGAGATGCGCGTCCTTGATGGGCTGGCCCGTATCCGCCTCGCTCACGACGCCGATGATGGCCAGCGGATCCTCGGGCTCGGTATTCGCGCCGACCCGGCGGGGCGGTTCGACCGTGCGTGGTGTGCCCCGCCGGGACCCATCGTGCAGCCGGGACCGGCTGGCGCGGTCGCTGGGCCTTTCGCCATAGGAGATCGTCGAGGGTTTGGGCGGCGGTTCCTTGCGCGACGTCAGAAAAAAGGCCAGCACGATCGCCGCCCCGACGGCAATCCAGATGGCCACGATTTTCTGGAACGGGCTGAACCGTTCTGGTGCGTTATGACTTCGAGCCACGGCTTCCTGCGTATCAACAGCCGCGGTCTTGCGGAGGATGCCCTCCGAAGACCCACTTCGTTAACCACTTAGACATTCTGTACCGCGCGGAAGGTTCACCCGCGCCCTCAAACCGCTAATCATACCCATGGCGGCAGGGCATTCACAAACCCTTCGCCCCGCCCGCACCTGACTATGGCCGCCTGGGATGCCTCTGATCAGCCGGACCAGCCTCCTGCGGCGCCAAACCGTAAACCGTACGCGGGCGATCAAGAAGGGGTCAATGCGCTTGACCCCCTTTCTGTACTCCGCGGAATATCCTTATCGCGGTCGCCTTGCGTGACGAACCGTAATGAACTACGATGCTGCCATGCGTGAGGAGGAATTGAACCGAAGGAGTATCACCATGCGCTGTCTGGAGATCATCTGCCTGCTGACTGTCTGCGCCCTTCCCGTCACGGCCGCTCACGCGGCAACCGCCGCGATTGCCCCGGACCGGATGCTGGTGGTCGATGGCGAGCGCACGTTCATCATCGGCCTGTACGAAAACCCCGCGGAAGACGCTGTGCTCGATGCCGCCGCCAAGGCCGGGTTCAACCTGGTTCACGCCAGCGCCGATGCTGCTGCGCTGGACCGTCTGAGCGCCCGCAATCTGTGGGCATGGATCAACACCGGCGCCAGCATTGACTTCAGCGAGAACCCTTCCGCCCGGGAAGAGGAACTCAGGCGCATGATGGCCGAATTTGGTCAACATCCCGCGCTGCTCGTCTGGGAAGTGCCGGACGAGGCCCTCTGGAACTGTTTTTACGGCGCCACGATGTGGCGGCGCAGCCAGGAGCCGGCGCAATTAAGGACCGCGATCGACGCCCTCTCTGATGCCGCGCTCCAGACCGAGCTGCGTGAGATGATGGCAAGCTCCAGCGACCTCTGGAACAACGGGCTCTATGCCCAGGCGGAAGAGACGGCGAATGCCATCTGGCGCAAACTGGGCCAGGAACCGCCCAATCCCGGCCTCAACCTGTCGAACGCCCCGGAACGCGCCGCGAAAATGTGCGCGGGAATGATTCAGGGCTACGAGCTTCTCAAGAAAGCCGACCCCAATCACCCCGTCTGGATGAACCACGCGCCCCGCAACCAGGTGAACCAGTTGGCCGCGTTCAACCGCGCTGCCGATATCGTTGGCTGCGATATTTACCCGGTACCCGCCTTCAAAACCGGCCATTCCGACCTGATGGAACGCACTCCGGCCGCCGCCGGCGCCTATACGCGCCGCATGCAGGAAGCCGCGCCCGGAAAACCGGTCTGGATGGTCCTCCAGGGGTTCGGGTGGCGCGATATCAGTGACGACCCCTCTCCCGACCCCAACGACGGGCGGCGGCCGACGCTCGAGGAAACCCGGTTCATGGCCTACGATGCCATCGTGCACGGCGCGCGCGGCATTCTCTACTGGGGCAGCGCCTATATCGAAAAGGACTCGCAACTGTGGCAGGATTTGCTCACCGTGATCGCCGAATTGAACGCGCTGCAGCCGGTGCTGTCGGCGCCGGATGCCCCCGGCCCGTTCCCCACCCGCTTCGCCGAAACCTACGGCTCGGTGGACCGCGGCATTCAGGTTCTGCCCAAGACCGTTTCGGGCAAGGTCTGGTTCCTGGTCGTGAATGACTGGACGGAGCCGTTGACCTACACCATTGCCGGTCTGGACGACTTCAACGGCGCGCGCTATGTGGAGAACTACACGGAAGGCGAGGCGATCGTGAAGGACGGTGCACTGACCTTGACCATTCCCGGCCAGCGGGTGCATGTCCTGGTGCCGGAGTGAGGCCATGACCCCGCGCGAACTGCTTGCAGCCCACAGCGCCCGCGAGCTGTTTGCCCATCTGCCCGCCAACCGCGTGGGCGACGCCGAGCGCCGCTATCTGGCCGAGATCCTCGATGCCGGATTCAGCAACAAGGGCGAGTCCGCCGGCATGTTGCGGCGTCTCGAAGAGGCCTTCGCGCGCCGGTTCGGCGTGCCCTTCGCCATCACGCACAATTCGGGCACCGGCACCATGCAATCCTGTCTGCTCGCGGCGGGCGTGGGGCCCGGCGACGAGGTCATCGTCCCGAGCAGCACCATGGCCTCGACGGCGTTTGTCGTGGTGCAGTGCGGCGCGGTGGCGGTCTTTGCCGACTGCGATCCGGACCGGTTTACCATCGATCCCGAAGACGTCAGGCGCAAGATCACTGAACACACCCGGGCCATCCTGCCCGTCAGCGTGTTCGGCCTGGCCCCGGATTACGAGCCGCTGATGGAACTCGCGCGGCAGCACAACCTTACGGTGGTCGAAGACAATGCGGAGTGTTTTCTGGGAGCGTACCGGGGGCGGCTCGTCGGCACCATCGGTCACGCCGCCAGTTTCAGCTTCCAGGCGTCCAAACACATGACCAGCGGCGGCGACGGCGGCATGGTGATCACCAGCGACGAGGCGTATGCCCGCGGCATCCGCAAGGCGGCGGTGGTCGGTTACGCCGCCGTCGACGCCAGACCCGGCGCCACCATGGTGCCGAGGGACGTCCGCCAGGATTGGAGCTACTGCCGCCACGACGCCCTGGGCTACAACTTCCGCATGTCCGCTCCGCAGGCCGCGTTCGCCCTGGGCCAGCTCGAACGCCTCGATTACCTCGTCGCCGCCCGGATGTACATCGCCGGGCAGTACGAGCAGGTCATTCGCGACGAGGAGTGCGAATGGCTCATCCCGCCGCATGTCCCCGCCGACTGTGTGCATGCCTACTGGTGCTACGCCTGCAAGCTCGATGAACAGAAGCTCGGCGTGGATTGGCGCGCGTTCCGCAAGACGTATATCGAAAAGGGCGGCGACGGCCTGTATGGGCTCTGGACCCCCGTCCATCTCGAACCCGTGTTTCGGGACCTCAGCTTCTATGGAGCGCCCGAACGCGCGCCGAATTTCGACCCCCGTTACAAAGGCCGCGTGAAAGCCTACCGCGAAGGCGATTGTCCCAACGTCGAGGCGTACCGCAAACACCTGTGCCTGTTCAAGACGGGGATGCAGACCCTCGACAAGGTAAACCGGGAACTCGACGCGCTGCGTGCCGCTATTCGCCACTACGCCTGAGCGGCGCGTGGCCGCTATGCTTCGTAGCGGGCCGTCACCTGCACCGTGCCGGACTTTCCCGTCAGATCGACGTCGCCGCGTTCCGCGTCAGCCGCCGGATGCGGCGCGCCGTCAACCAGGACCTGCGCAATGGGCTTCTTTTCGGGGTGCCGGAACCGCAGAAGCAGTCTCGGCGGCGCTTCCGCCAGGTCCAGCCAGGCCGTCGCGTGCAGCGCATCGTGCTCCTCGTCGGCCCTGTACCGGACGCCCGCCCGGCCGAAATACGTGACCACATCGCGAGCCTCGAAGGGTTCCTGTTGGCCAAACCACGCCCGCGGAATCGCCCGGCCGAGATGGAGCAGGCCGTCTTCGGCGTACACGAACATGCTGCGCAGCCACGACACCGCGTTGGCCTGATCGCTGGTCTTGAAGTTCGCAGCGTTCGAAAAACCCGGAAACGGCAGCGGGTGTTCCACCATGGCGTTGAGTTCCTCGCGGTAGCAGGCCGCCCACGCGTTGTAGAACATCCAGATGTACAGTTCCGGTTCGTCCCGCTCGAGGTAGGGCATCAGCCCCGCAAGCAAGTTGGGCTGGATCGAAAACCCCGCCCGGTCAAACCAGGTCTGCTCGAAATGGGGAATAAGGTAGCCGTAAGGCGGCGCCGGATACCGGTTGTCCTGATAATCGTCGAGAATCCACTCCGCTTCCCGCGCGCTGCTGGCGTAGAGGCCGGAAATCAGCAGGTATACCGAGCCCTCGAGCGTCTCCCGGATCCATCCGGAATCGCGCCCCCGGCGGTATAGACGGCTGGGATACTGCGGGACCCAGCGCCCGTCGCGCAGGCGCACCAGCGGCGCGTATTGACGCATGGCTTCAAACCCGTCGAGCAAATCGCGCCGGTAGGCGTTGGTCTCGCTGCGCATCCGCCAGGCCTCCGGATGCCCGATGCGTTCGAGCGCGCGCGCGGTCCACTCCACGCCCCGCCACGTCAGCGCGTTGGTCGACAGCCAGTACTGAAACTCCTCGACGTCTTCGAGACTTCCCGCCGGCAGAAACCCGTGTTCCCAGCCGCGCGAGTGGGGGAGTGCACGCATCGTATGTTTCCGCTGGCGGAAGACCCAGTCGGCCCCCGCAACCGCCGCGTCGGCTACGCTTCGGTACCATTCCAGGTCGCGCGTGAGAAACAGGTGTTCCGCCAGGCACCACAGCACCCATCCGTGATGCTGGTTGTACGCGCCCGACTCGAACTCGCCCGCACCGTAAAACAGGCCCTGAAAATCGGTGAAGTTGCCCGGCTGCGCGGCCGTGCTCTGATACTTCACCCAGAGCATGAGCCGGCGCCGGGCCTCGTCATGGAGCCCGCGCTGATCCAGTTCATGGACGATCATGCAGGCTTCGTTGGTGAAGTTGCCGTAGGTCGCCGTGCCCACGGAGGTGTTCACCAACCCGCTGCCGTCGGGCATCTCGAACCCGGTGATGTACGCGTGGCACAAATGCATCCGGTGCAGCGACGCCAGTTGCGGTTCGGGCGTGTGCACCACGGCGCCCCGGCCGGCTTTCCGCAGCCAGTAGGTCCGCACGGCGGCGTAGCAGGGCGCAAAATCGAGGGATGCCAGCGCCGCCCGTTCCTCGGCCGTATCCAGCGCAAGGTAGGGGATCTTCACGACCGCCTCGCAGGATTCGCCGGGGGCCA
>JAAYAQ010000602.1 GCA_012719295.1 Candidatus Hydrogenedentota bacterium
ATGTGCATCCACGTGGGGGCGTAGCCGTCCAGCGCGCCTTCCAATGCGGCCAGATAGCGGCCAATCGGTTCCCCTGCCGGGCCAAAGTAGCCGTCGAGGAACTCGGCAACGGCCAGTTTCTCGTCGTACTGTGGGTTCCAAAGCAGCTTGGCCATCACGTAGGCTTTCAACGGCGCCATATCGCTGTGCTTCGCGTCGCCACTGCCCTGCTCGAAGACGCCGCGCACGCCGTGGTTCGCGAAGAAGCGGATGTTGGGGCCCAGGGTGTGCAAGTTAGGGTACGGCAGCAGGTACTGGTGAAAGTTTACCGTGTAATCCCAGATGTATAGGCGCTCGGTAAGCCGGAACCAGTCCTCGATGGCCTTCCGCAGCTCGGCGTTCTTTTCGCATTGTTCGTCATCTATCGCGTGCGAGCCGCACGCGCCGGTGGTCAGGCGGATAATCACGTTTGGCAGCGGCTTGAGGTCGCGCGGGGCGGGACGGCTGTACGAGTAGGCCAGCGTGTCGATGGCAACGTCCGGATATTCCTCCGCAATCGCCGCCGCGATGCGGTTCACGAAGTAGATGATGGGCGCGGAGTGAACGCCGCCCTGGCTGGCTTCCAACGCGGCGCAGTGCTCGCATTCACACCAGCCGCCAGGCCCGTCGTTCTGGGAAATGGAGATGATGTTCGCCTCGGGGTGCGCCTGAATCCACTGTTTTACGGTCTTGATGGCCTGCTGGATCATCTGCTCGTTTGTCAGACACAACTGGGTGCGCTTGAAACGCCCGACCAGCGTGCGCTCGCCATCGACAAGCGAAAACCACTCCGGATGCGTTTTGAAGAACTCCTCCGGCGGAATCAGGGTAAAGAACGAGTGAACGAAAGGATAGTAGGCGACCTTTCCGCCGCGTTCCTCATCCAGCTTGCCCATCGCGCCGTTGATGCGGTTGCGCGCCGACCAGTCCGCATCCAGCGCGTCGTAAAAAAAGGTCTCCCGGTACTCCAGCGCCGGGATTTGGCGGTCGTCAATGGCATGAATCACGAGACGGGACACCTTCGGAATGTGGCTGACCGTGGACGTATACCAGCGGCAGCCCGCGTGCTCTTCGAGGAAGGCGTAGACTCCGTACATGGTGCCTCGAAGGGCGCCCCCTGCGATGACCAGATGCGGCGGGGCCGTGCGAATCACGAATCCTTCGTTTCCCAAGGCGGAAAAATCGACAGCCACGTTGAGCGCGGCCAGATGCGCGTTATTGCCCAGAATGATCTCGTGTTCGCTTGGAGGCTCGGCGTCCGTGACCACAGGGAGGCTGGCTCCGGTTATCTGTGCCAGGAACATCTGCAGCTCCCTGGCCCCGTGTCGTTCGGAGGGCGAAGCCGATTGCGGCACGACAATCCGATACCGGCTCGCGCCGCCCTCCGCCAGCACCAGTTCGCTGCCGGAAACGCCTGCACCGTCGCCCGGGTGCACTGCTGCGCCGGCCAGAGCTCGATCTGAGTCGTCCGGCTCCACCCCGGCTCCGTTCAGCGAAAGCCCGCCCATGATCAAGCAGACGGTCAGAAATTTCATTGGTGCACCTCTCCCCGTGCGGGTTTTGGACTTGATGTTGCGTTCCGCCATGAGACGCCTGCCGTTCGCCCATTGTCAAACGACGGATCAGTCGGCGCACGATTGAATGGAGGCGCCCCACTTCGTTGAAACGGTGGTTTCCGACGAGCGCGAAAGCAGAACGCGACATCCCGCCACAGAAGCCGAGGGGGGCATGCGTTCGGGTTGCGGATGAACGGTGTAGACGGAGTCTTCGTGGTTTTGTACAAATAGCCCTCGGCTGTGCCGGACTGATAGAATCGCTCCGGTGCCGCTGCAACGCCGCCTTCAGCAGGCCAGCGGCGAACCGGGGCTGAATTGCGGGACAACGCAGAGGGAGCATCTATGAAAACCGCAACGATCACTTTGTGTGTGTGCGCACTTGCCATGACGGCGAGCGGGCAGCTTGTGCTTTCGGGCAACGAGGCCAAGATCGACCTCGCCAGTGGCACGGCGGTCGTGTTGCCTGACGCGCCTCCGGATTCCCTTTCGATCCTGGACTTCTCGACATTTCCGCCGAAGGTCACCCATCTCGACAACGTCCAAAACAGCGTGATCGGGCCGCCATCCAACATCGCCATCACGCCGGACGAACGTCTGGCGCTGGTCGCGAGTTCCACGCTGTCGGACCCCGCGAATCCCGGCCAGTGGATTCCCGACAACGTGATTCACGTGCTGGATTTGACCGCGGAGCCGCCCGCGATAATCGGGCAAATCAAAACGGATGCGCAGCCTTCGGGCCTGTCCATCGCGCGTGACGGGAGCTTTGCACTCGTGGCAAACCGCGCGGCGGGCACCGTCTCCATGCTGTCCATAGACGGCAAGAACGTCGCCGTCAGCCAGACCGTCACGGTGTGCGAGCCCGAGGACCAGGTGTCGGATGTGGCTATCAGTCCGGACGGCGCCCTGGCCGTGGCGAGCGTGAACGCAGGCGGGTACCTTGCCGTGCTGACCATAAAAGATGGCCGTCTTGCGCTGACCGGCCGGAAATTTTCCGTCTGCGGCCTGCCCTACCGCTGCGTAATCAGCCCGGACGGCGACCTGGCGCTCACGGCTGGCTCCGGACAGGGGTTTCCCGACGAGGACAGCTTGACGGTAGTCGATCTCAAATCGGACCCGCCCCGCACCGTCGACTACGTCCCTATCGGCTCCGGACCCGAATCCATCGAGATCAGTCCGGACGGCAGGCTCGTGGCAGCGGTGTTGATGGAAGGCTCAAACCTCGCGAAAGACGACCCGCGCCACGAGGAGCACGGCAAGCTCACCGTGCTCGCGCGCCGGAAAAACACCTTTGAGGTCGTGCAGACCTTGCCGACCGGGCCCATACCGGAAGGGGTGGCATTCTCGCCGGACGGGAAGTACCTCATCGTGCAGTGCCACCCAATCCGGCAACTGTGGTTGTACCGTGTTGACGGGGAAAAGGTGGCGGACACGGGCGAGCGCATTTCCGTTCCGGCCATGCCTTCATCACTACGTGCCGCGGAAAAACCGTAGTTCGACGCACACGGCCGGTTCGGCGCCCGCGAAGAGTCCCAGCCAGGGGCAAGCAGCCAGACAGCCAACGCCTCTGGATGTTCACCCTGTTTTCCCGAATGCCCGTCCCTGTTGCCATCCAAGGACCTTCAGCGCGGGCTTCCCGGGCGCACCGGGACACCGCGTCCATGAGCACGCCGAAAGGGCGAAGGTTTTGGCCCGCGAGACCTGTCAGACCGTCGCTGCGTGCGAGGCCGGCGAGCCGTCGCTCGCGTTTCAGCGTGGTTTACAGCCCAGGCGGAAAAGAAAACGCCAAGGACTTATTGGG
>JAAYAQ010000603.1 GCA_012719295.1 Candidatus Hydrogenedentota bacterium
GAAGGAAGTATAGGGAAGACGGGAGATTTGGTCAAGGTCTCGAAAGCACGGTGTCAAAACTCGTTAAAAATGTCCCATTCCGGACTCGTCAGACCGCCATGCGGGCACGGGAGATTTCCCGGGGATCGTGGCGGGTTTTCCGAGCCGAGCCGAGTTGACATTCGGGGTTTTTCTGAAATATTGTAAGGGATTGGCGTGTTAAAGCAGGTTAGGCGCAGGTGTGCATTGAGGCCCCTGAAACGCGGGGGCGGACGGTGGTCCTTTCCTGGCGATATCGTTTTCTTGACATGGGTTCCGTGATTTGGTATGTTTCTTGTTTGTGCCGCTTAGGCGAAGTGTGTCTTCGAGAAGAATCCCATAACGTCACGCTCCCGTAAACCGTTCGTTCGCACCGGTGCGGAACGGTCTACGGGACCTGAAGAAGGGTATTCGTATGGCTGTTGCTCCCGACCAATCGATCGATCGCCCCTCGTTAGGCCGTGTTCCGGACGCGGTGGAACTCCCGGATCTGATTGAGATCCAGACGAAATCCTACTCGGACTTTCTGCAATGGGATGTTCCTCCGGACGAGCGTGAACTGAAAGGCTTGCAGGAAGTCTTCATGGACGTGTTTCCGATTTCCTCGCCGGACGGGTTGACGCGCCTGGAGTTTGTGCATTATTCGTTTGCGCCGCCGAAGTACACGGTACTGGAATGCCAGGAGCGCGGTCTGACGTACGCGGCGTCGCTGAAGGCGCTTCTTCGCCTTGTAAAGTACGAAGAGGTCGGCACTTCGAACGAATTGCGCGAGCAGATGATGGTGGAGCAGGAGGTGTTTCTCGGGGAGCTCCCGATGATGACGCCGACGGGCACGTTCATCGTGAACGGCGCGGAGCGCGTGATTGTCAGCCAGCTTCACAAATCGCCGGGCGTGTCGTTTGAGACGAAGGTGCATCAGAACGGGAAGGTATTGCTGACGGCGCGGATCATCCCGTACCGGGGCGCGTGGCTGGAGTTCGAGTATGACGTCAACGACATCATCTGGCTGACGATCGACCGGCGGTCGAAGATTCTGGCCACGTCGTTTCTCCGCGCGTTCGGGATCGAGGAAAACGACGCCATCCTGAAGCTGTTTTACCGGACGGAGCCGGTCACGCTGGGCCGGACGCGGGTCAAGATCGGCACCAAGTCGCATGCGCCGGAGGATCTGGTTGGGCGGACGCTCGCCGAGGACGTGGTAGACCCCGAGACGGGCGAGATCCTGGTGGACGCGGCGGAGGAACTGACGGACGCGGCGGTGGACCGCCTGATGGTTTCGCACGTGAAAGAGTTTCACGTGATCGTGGAAGAGGATCTGGCGCACGACCCGTCGATCGCGCAGACCCTGACGCTGGATCCGAGCCAGACGCAGGAAGACGCGTACCGCGAGGTGTATGCGCGCATCCGGCCGGGGGACCCGGCGACGGACGCAACGACGCGGTCGTTTTTCCAGCGGATGTTTTTTGATGCGAGCCGGTACGATTTCGCGCCGGTAGGGCGGTACAAAATCAACCGCAAGCTGGGGCTGGAGATCCCGCAGGAGACGAAGACCCTTACGCAGGAAGACGTGGTGGCGACGTTGCAGTACCTGGTGAAGCTGCGGAGCGGCGAGGGGGTGCTGGACGACATCGATCACCTGGGCAACCGGCGGGTGCGCGCGGTGGGCGAATTGCTGGCGAATCAGGTGCGGATCGGGCTGGTCCGGATGGAACGGACGGTTCGCGAGCGGATGAACTTCCAGGACGACGAACAGTTGAGCCCGCAGAACCTGGTGAATCCGAAACCGGTCAGCGCGGTGATCAAGGACTTTTTCGGCCGGAGCCAGCTCTCGCACTTCATGGACCAGATCAACCCGCTGGCGGAACTGACGCACAAGCGGCGGCTGAGCGCGCTGGGGCCGGGCGGTCTGAGCCGGGAACGCGCGGGGTTCGAGGTGCGCGACGTGCACGCCACGCATTACGGCCGCATCTGCCCGATCGAGACGCCTGAAGGCCCGAACATCGGTCTGATGGCCTCGCTGTCGACCTATGCGCGCATCAATGAGTATGGCTTCCTCGAGACGCCGTACCGGAAAGTCGAGCACGGGCGCGTGACCGATCAGGTCGAGATGCTGTCGGCCTATGACGAGGACAATTACATCATCGCGCAGGCGAACGCGCCGCTGGACAAGCGGGGCAAGTTCGTGAACCCGACGGTGCTGTCGCGGCACCGCGGGGATTTCCCCCAGGCCGAGCCGGGCGAAGTGGACTACATGGACATTTCGCCGAAGCAGCTCGTGAGCGTGGCGGCGGCGCTGATCCCGTTCCTGGAACATGACGACGCCAACCGCGCGCTGATGGGCTCGAACATGCAGCGCCAGGCGGTGCCGCTGTTGAAGACCGAAGCGCCCGTGGTGGGCACGGGCCTGGAACGGGTCACGGCGAAGA
This sequence comes from Candidatus Hydrogenedentota bacterium, assembly GCA_012719295.1. Taxonomy (GTDB): domain Bacteria; phylum Hydrogenedentota; class Hydrogenedentia; order Hydrogenedentales; family SLHB01; genus UBA2224. The sequence goes on from JAAYAQ010000603.1 coordinate 2,445, forward strand.
ACGCGGGCACGGTGGTCAAGGCGGACCGGTCGGGCGTGGTGGAGTACGCGGACAGCGATGTGATCCGCATCCGCCACACGAAGCGCGGTCAGGGCCCGGACGAGAATCCGTTCCGTTCCGAGGAGGATGTCTACCGCCTGAAAAAGTACACGCGTTCGAACCAGAACACGTGCATCAACCAGAAGCCGATCGTGAGCAAGGGCGACAAGGTCGATGCGGGCGAAATCGTCGCGGACGGGCCGGCGACGGACGGCGGAGAACTCGCGCTCGGCCGCAACGCGCTGGTGGCGTTTCTGCCGTGGGAAGGCTACAACTTCGAGGACGCGATCCTGATCAGCGAGGAACTGGTGAAGGAAGACGCGTTCACGTCGATCCATATCCAGGTGTTTGAGCTGGAAGCGCGCGACACGAAGCTGGGACCGGAAGAGATCACGCGCGACATTCCGAACGTGAGCGAGGACGCGCTGCGGAATCTCGACGAGTCGGGCATCGTGCGGCTGGGCGCGAAGGTGAAGCACGGCGACATCCTGGTGGGCAAGGTCACGCCGAAGGGCGAGACGGAACTGGCCCCGGAGGAAAAGCTGTTGCGGGCCATCTTCGGGGAAAAGGCCGAGGACGTCCGGGACGCGTCGCTGACGGTTCCGCCGGGGGCCGAGGGCGTCGTGGTCGACGTGCGGGTATGCAGCCGCCGCGAAAAGACCGACACCGGTTCGCGCGGGGCGGTTTCCGCGCAGGTCGCGAAGGTGAAGCGCGAATACCAGGAGCGGATTAACGAGATTCGCGAGACGTTCGTGAAACTGTTGAAAGACGAGATGCTCGGCCTCAAGATTCTGGAGGACGTGGTTGATCACAAGACCGACGAGCTGGTGCTCGAGAAGGGCAAGAAGCTCAAGGTTTCTCATCTGGAAAAGGCCGATTACGGCGTGCTGGCGCGTCTGCGGGTCGACGACAAGAAACTGCAGCAGAAGGTGACGCGCCTGGTGAACATGGCGGCGATGGAAGAGGCGAAGCTGATCGCGTTCCGGGACAGCCAGATCGAGATGCTGCGCAAGGGCGACGAGCTTCCTCCGGGCGTGATCAAGCTGGTGAAGGTTTTCGTCGCGACGAAGCGGCGCCTGTCGGTGGGCGACAAAATGGCCGGCCGCCACGGGAACAAGGGCGTCATCGCGAAGATCCTGCCGGTGGAAGACATGCCGTACCTGCCGGACGGGACGCCGGTGCAGCTCGTCCTGAACCCGCTGGGCGTGCCCTCGCGCATGAACGTGGGGCAATTGCTCGAAACAACGCTCGGGTGGGCGGCGCGCGTGTTGGGCATGAAGGTGGCGACGCCGGTGTTCAACGGCGCCTCGGAGGGCCTGATCGCCGACTATATGAAGAAGGCGGGACTGCCGGAAGATGGGAAGATCGAGTTGCGCGACGGCCGCACGGGGAAACCGTTCGATCAGCTGGTGACGGTCGGCTATCTGTACATGATGAAGCTGAACCACCTGGTGGACGACAAGATTCATGCGCGCGCGATCGGGCCGTATTCGCTGGTGACGCAGCAGCCGCTGGGCGGCAAGGCGCAGTTCGGCGGCCAGCGGTTCGGCGAAATGGAGGTGTGGGCGCTTCAGGCGTACGGCGCCGCGTACACGCTTCAGGAATTGCTGACGATCAAGTCGGACGATATTCAGGGCCGCACCAAGGCCTACGAGGCCGTGGTGAAAGGCGACCGGGATGTGGATCCGGGGACGCCCGAATCGTTCAACGTGCTGGTGCGTGAGATGCAGTCGCTCTGTCTGGATGTGATCAAGCTCGCACGCGTTGAGGATGGCACCGACGCGGACGAAGACGAAGAAGAGCTGGAGGGCTAAACCTTGGCCAAGTATGTTCCCACGACGAGTGAACGGTTTGATGCGCTGCAGATCCGCCTGGCTTCCCCGGAAGAGATCCTGAAGTGGTCCCGCGGGGAGGTCAAGAAGCCGGAGACGATCAATTACCGGACGTTTAAACCGGAGAAGGACGGCCTGTTCTGCGAACGCATTTTCGGCCCGGTGAAGGACTGGGAATGCGGCTGCGGCAAATACAAGAAGGTGAAGCACCGCGGCATCACGTGCGACCGCTGCGGCGTGGAGATCACGGAATCGAAGGTGCGCCGGGAGCGGATGGGATGCATCAAACTCGCGGTGCCGGTGACGCACATCTGGTTTTTCAAGACGACGCCCAGCTCGATCGGCAATCTGCTTGATCTGTCGATCCGGGTGCTGGAACGGATTATCTATTTCGAGAACTACGTGGTCATTGATCCCGGCGATACGAGCCTGGAGAAGATGAAGACCCTCACGGAAGACGAGTACCAGGACGCGCGCGAGGAATGGGGCGACCGGTTCGTGGCCAAGATGGGCGCGGAAGCGATCAAGATGCTTCTGGAAGAGATCGACATTGACGCCCTGAGCGCCGAGCTGCACAGCCAGGTCACGGCCACCAATTCGATGCAGGCGCGGGCCAAGGCAATCAAGCGGCTGAAGGTCGTGGAAGCCCTGCGGAAGTCGGGGAACAATCCGGCGTGGATGGTGCTGGACGTGGTGCCGGTGATTCCGCCGGATCTGCGCCCGCTGGTGCCGCTGGAAGGCGGCCGCTATGCGACGAGCGACCTGAACGATTTGTACCGGCGCGTGATCAACCGCAACAACCGGTTGAAGCGCCTCATCGAGCTGCGCGCGCCCGAGGTGATCCTGCGCAACGAGAAGCGGATGCTTCAGGAAGCGGTGGACGCGCTGTTTGACAACGGCCGCCACGGTCGGACGGTGCTGGGCGCCGGGAACCGGCCGCTGAAATCGCTCAGCGATATGCTGAAGGGCAAGCAGGGGCGGTTCCGCCAGAATCTGCTCGGGAAACGCGTGGATTATTCGGGACGTTCGGTGATTGTGGTGGGTCCCGAACTGAAACTGCATCAGTGCGGTCTTCCGAAGAAGATGGCCCTGGAGCTGTTCGAACCGTTTATCATCCGGGAGCTGAAAGAGCGGGGCATCGCCTCGACCATCAAGGCGGCGAAGCGGACGATCGCGATGGGCCGCGAAGAGGTATGGGACATTCTGGACGAGGTGATCAAGGATCACCCGGTGTTGCTGAACCGCGCCCCGACGCTGCACCGGTTGGGCATCCAGGCGTTCGAGCCCGTGTTGATCGAGGGCAAGGCGATCCGGATTCACCCGCTGGTGTGCGCGGCGTTCAACGCGGACTTTGACGGCGACCAGATGGCGGTGCACGTGCCGCTGATGCCGGTGGCGCAGCTCGAAGCGCGCCTGCTGATGCTTTCGTCGACGAACATTTTCTCGCCGTCGACGGGCCGCCCGATCACGACGCCGAGCCAGGATATCGTTCTGGGCATTGCGTACATTACGAAAGCGCGCGACGGAGCGCGCGGCGAGTGGCTGGCGGCATGGAGCGGCCCGGACGGCACAATCCTCAACCCGGGAAAAGTGTACCCGGACACGGAATCGGTGCTGGTGGCGTACGACCTGGGCGAGGTGGATCTGCACGCGCGGATCAAGGTGTGGTACGAGGGCGCGATCGTCGACACGACCGTCGGGCGGGTGATCTTCAAAGAGTCGCTTCCGAAAGAGATCACGCTGCACGATGTGAACAAGGAACAGGCGCAGGGGACGATCGGCGACATCATCGCGGCGTCTTATCTGAAGCATGGCCACAACAAAACGGTGGCCCTGCTGGATGCCTTGAAGCGCACGGGATTCAAATACGCGACGCTGGCGGGCCTGTCGATTGGCGTGCGGGACCTTGTGGTGCCGGAGGTCAAGCGCGAGTTGATCCAGCGGGCGAAGGATTCGGTGGCGCGCATCGACGAGATGTATCAGAACGGTCTGATCACGGAAGGCGAGCGCTACAACAAAGTCATCGACGAATGGACAACGGCGACCGAGTCGCTCACGGCGGCGATGCTGAAGGATCTCGACAAGAACGAGCAGGGTTTCAGCGGAATCAACCTGATGCTGAAATCGGGCGCGCGCGGCAACAAGCAGCAGATTCGCCAGCTGGCGGCAATGCGCGGCCTGATGGCCAAGCCGTCGGGCGATATCATTGAATCGCCGATCACGTCGAACTTCCGCGAAGGCTTGACGGTGCTGGAGTATTTCATTTCGTCGCACGGCGCGCGCAAAGGCCTGGCGGACACGGCGCTGAAGACGGCGGACGCGGGCTATCTGACGCGGCGTCTGGTGGACGTGGCGCAGGACGTGGTCATTGAGGAAGAGGATTGCGGCACGCTGAACGGCGTGTGGGTGGAATCGCTGATGGACGGCGGCGAAGTCGTGCAGAAGCTGGAAGAGCGCATCGTGGGCCGCTTCCCGCTCGATGACATCACGGTGCCGGGGGAGAGCGAGCCGATCGTCCGCGCGGATGAAGAGATCGATGAAACCAAGGCGGACATTATCGCGGAAAAGGGCATCCCGGGCTTGCGCATCCGGTCGGTTTTGACGTGTGCCTCGAAGCGCGGCGTGTGCGCGCGGTGTTACGGGCGCAACCTGGCGACGGGCAAAATGGTGGAGATGGGCGAAGCGGTGGGCATTGTCGCGGCGCAGTCCATCGGCGAACCGGGCACGCAGCTGACGATGCGCACGTTCCATATCGGCGGCGCGGCGAGCCGGCAGGTGGAGTCGAGCGAGGTCCGCGTGGCGGACGACGGCAGGCTGGAGTTCCGCAACGTGCGCACGGCGAAGAACCGGGACGGCCGGCTGGTCGTGGTGAACCGCGGCGGCGAGGTTGCGTTGCTGGACGATGAAGGGAAAGAGGTCCAGCGGTACGCGATGCCGTCGGGCGCGTTGCTGCACGTCGAAAACGGGGCCAGTGTCAAGAAGGGCAAGCTCCTTTTCGAAGCGGATCCCTACAACGTGTCGATCGTGGCGGAGGCCGCGGGTACGGTGCACCTGGAGGGCATGGTTGAAGGCATTACGATGCGCAGAGACATCAACCCGGACACGGGCCTGGAAGAGCGCATCGTTACGGATCACAAGCAGGACCTGCATCCGCAGATCACGATTCTGGGGCAGGAAAATGAAGTGCTGGCGTATGCGACGATCCCGGGGCAGACCCACGTGCTGGTCGCCGACGGCGCGAAAGTGCAGGCAGGCGATTTGCTGGCGAAAACCCCCAGGCAGTTCAGCAAGGTGTCGGATATCACCGGCGGTCTGCCCCGCGTAGCGGAGTTGTTCGAGGCGCGGCAGCCCAAGGATCCGGCGGTGATCAGCCACATTGACGGTATTGTGGAACTGGGCGGCGCGACGAAGGGCATGCGCAAGGTCCGGATCATTCCTCCCGTGGGCAAGGAACGGGAGTACACGATACCGCCGGGCAAGCACCTGAACGTGCAGGCGGGCGACCGCGTGTACGCGGGCCAGCGGTTGACCGACGGCCCGGTGATCCCGCAGGACATCCTGGAGGTGCAGGGCGAAGATGCGCTTCGCAAGTACCTCCTTGACGAGATTCAGCAGGTGTACCGCCTGCAGGGCGTGCGGACGAATGACAAGCACATCGAGGTGATCATCCGCCAGATGCTGCGCAAGGTGAAGATTAAGGACAACCCGGGCGACACCCCGTTCCTCGCGCACGAGGAGGTGGACCGGATCCGGTTCCAGGAGATCAACCAGCAGGTGGTGGCGAAGGGGGGGATTCCCGCCGAGGCCGAACCGATCCTGCAGGGGATTACGAAAGCGGCGCTGAGCACGGAGAGTTTTTTCGCGGCGGCGTCGTTCCAGCAGACGACGCGCGTGTTGACCGACGCGGCGCTGTCGGGCAAACGCGATTATTTGCGCGGTCTGAAAGAGAACGTGATTATCGGCCACCTGATTCCGGCCGGAACGGGCAGCCGCCACTATCAGAACGCGCAGGCGGTGGTGATGGAGGGCGCCGCGGAGGACTTCGCGGAAGAGCTTGAGGTGAGTCCGGCGACGGATGAGTCGGACCTCGACGAGGCGGAGGATGCCCTCGCGTAAGCGCTCCGGCGAATGCCGGGCGCGGGTGTGTTGAAATGGTTGACTTGCCGGTATTTGTGTGCTAAACTTACCGGCCGCTGTCTACCAGGAGTGTTGTGCACGGTAAGCGGTGCAACGTGTCTGCTTCCGGAAGCGCGGCATGTGCTCTAAAGTACGATATAGCAAGGAGAAAGGTTTTGCCGACGATTAACCAGCTCGTGCGTCATTGCCGGAAGCGCAAGGTAAACAAGACGAAGTCTCCGGCCCTGAAAGGGAGCCCGCAAGCATCGGGCACCTGCACGCGCGTGTACACGATGACCCCGAAGAAACCGAATTCGGCGCTTCGGAAGGTGGCCCGCGTGCGTTTGAAGAACGGTATGGAGGTCGCCTCGTACATCCCGGGTATCGGGCATAACCTGCAGGAACACTCGCAGGTGATGATTCGCGGGGGCCGTGTGAAAGACCTCCCCGGCGTGCGGTATCACCTGATTCGCGGCGTGCTGGACGCGAGCGGCGACTTGGGCGGCTCGGCGAGCCTGAAGGAAGAAAACGGCAAGCCCATTCACAATGGACGCTGGGTGAGCCGTTCGAAATACGGGGTCAAGAAACCCAAGGTGTGAGTGAGCGCCGCGCCGTTCCCGGCGCGGGCAGGCAGCAACTAGAAGCATGAGGCGCGCCGTCTCGCGGCGAGACGGCGTCAAGACTGAAGGGATAGGCGTTTCCAATGCCAAGACGACGCGAGGTTCCCAAGCGGGTTCTGCTTCCGGATCCGAAGTACAAGAGCCCTCTGCTGGCGAAGTTCATCAACACGGTAATGGTGTGCGGGAAGAAGAGCGTGGCCGAGAGCAGTGTGTACGGCGCGCTGGAGATTCTGAAGAAGAAGCTTCCCAACGAGGATCCCATCAGGGTCTTCGAGACGGCCATTGACAACGCCAAGCCCTTGCTTCAGGTGAAATCGCGGCGCGTAGGCGGCGCGACGTACCAGGTGCCGGTGGAGATCGCGCCGGCGGTGCGGACGGCGCTGGCGTTTCGCTGGGTCATCGAATTTTCGCGCAAACGCGGCGAGAAAACGATGGCGGAACGCCTGGCGGCGGAACTGCTGGATTGCTTCAACCGGCAGGGAAACACGATCAAACGGCGCGAGGATACGCACCGGATGGCGGAGGCCAACAAGGCCTTTGCCCACTTGCGGTTCTAGGTTGGCCCGGTCCAGTACGGCCGGCGGGTGTGTGCGGATAGTGACGGCGCGTTGTGCCGGGGGCATCTTGTGCCCCGCGGCGGACAGCGCCTGAGCCTATAGACGAGTGCGGCGAGGCGCGTGGTGCGCCCGGGCGTTTAAAGTTGAATCAGCCAACGCATCATCAGGAACAGTTGGGTGATACGAGAACGAACCAGTGAAAACGCACGTAGGACAGAAGAGCGTGGAGGCCCGGGTGAGTCGGCACGCCGATTCGCTGCCGGTCGTTCTATAGCTCTTCGAAAGGAGTCCAATGTCTCGGCGTTTTGCACTGGAAAAGACTCGTAACATCGGCATTGCCGCGCACATCGACGCGGGCAAGACGACCGTGACCGAGCGAATTCTGTTCTACTCGGGCCGGGTTCATCGTATGGGGGAAGTCCATGACGGGACCACGACGATGGACTTTATGGCCCAGGAGCGCGAGCGGGGCATCACGATCATGTCGGCAGCGACCGCGTGTACGTGGCAAGGGCATCGGATCAATATCATTGACACGCCCGGCCACGTGGATTTCACCGCGGAGGTTGAACGGAGTCTTCGTGTGCTCGACGGGGCCGTGGCGGTGTTTTGCGCGGTAGCAGGCGTGCAATCGCAGTCGGAGACGGTCTGGCGCCAGGCGTTGCGGTATGGAGTCCCCCGGATTGCTTTCATAAACAAGATGGATCGTGTAGGGGCGGACTTCAACCACGCGGTGGAGAGCATGCGGGTGCGGCTCGGTGCGCATCCGGTGCCGCTTCAGATGCCCGTGGGCAGTGAAGCGGACTTTCGCGGGATTGTCGATCTTGTCCGAATGCGGCTGATATCGTGGCGAGGCGAAGGGGCCGAATGCGAGCAGGTGATTACGGAGGTTCCTCCGGAACTGCTTGCGGAGGCCGAATCGGCGCGTCACGATGTCCTGGAAGCCGCGGCGGAATCGGACGAAGGGGTGATGGAGAAGTACGTCCATGAGGAGCCCATCACCGTGGAGGAACTGCTCGCCGGCCTGCGCAAAGGCACGGTCGACGGCCGTTTCTGCCCCGTATTCTGCGGTTCGGCCCTGAAGAACAAGGGAACGCGCCTGCTTCTGGACGCCGTTGTGGACTATCTGCCGTCGCCCACGGATGTGCCGGCGGTGATGGGGCACAAACCGGGCTATCCGGAGAAGGAAGTCGTCCGGCATCCATCGGATGATGACCCGTTTTCGGCCCTGGCGTTTAAGATCCTGACCGATCCGCACGTGGGCCGCTTGACCTTCATCCGGGTCTACTCGGGGGTGGTCAAATCGGGCCAGCAGGTCTTGAACACGCGGACCGGCCGGAAGGAACGGCTGGGCCGGCTGCTGGAGATGCACGCGGATGAGCGTACGGATCTGGATGAGCTGCGCGCGGGCGATATTGGCGCCGTAATCGGGGCCAAGAACACGGTCACCGGCGATACGCTGTGCGACTCGGCCAAGCCCGTGGAATTGATGCGCGTGGACTTTCCGGAACCGGTGGTTCACGTGGCGATCGAGCCGCGCACGAAAGCGGACCAGGACAAACTGTCCGAGTCGTTGCAGAAGCTCTCCGAAGAAGACCCGACCTTTCAGGTCCGGGTCAACGAGGAGACCGGGCAGACGATCATCGCGGGCATGGGTGAGCTTCATCTGGAGATCATCATCGACCGGATGCGGCGTGAGTTCGGCGTGGCGGCGAATGTCGGGAAACCGGTGGTGGCGTATCGCGAGAGCATCCGGGAGCGGACCACGGCCCGAGTGCGGTTTGCGCGCCAGACGGGCGGCCGGGGCCAGTTCGCGGAAGTGGAGATGGCCTTCGAGCCCGGCGAGAAGGGGTCGCATTTCGTGTTCGAAAATGCGACGGTGGGCGGCACCGTGCCGCGGGAATTCGTTCCCGCGGTCGAGAAGGGCGCCCGGGAAGCGCTGGAATCGGGCATTGTGGCCGGGTATCCGGTGGCCGATGTGAAGGCCATCCTGCTGGATGGCGCGTTTCACGAGGTGGATTCGTCGGACCTGGCGTTCCAGACGGCGAGTTCGATGGCGACGCGGCAGGCGATTCCGAAAGGACGCCCGGTGCTGCTGGAGCCGGTAATGCGGGTCGAGGTGATGTGCCCGGACGAATACACCGGCGACGTGGTCATGGATTTCGGCGGACGCCGCGGCCGCATCGACCAGATGCATCTGGAAGGGAAAGCGCGGACGATTCTGGCGCATGTGCCGCTGGCGGAGATGTTTGGCTATGCCAACGACATCCGTTCGCGGACGCAGGGCCGGGTGTCGCACAGTATGGAGTTTTCGCATTACGAAGAGGTGCCGGCGAACATTGCCAACGCCATTATGGAACACGCGGGCGGAACGTTCCGCTTTGAATAGATACAACGAAGTACGAAAGACGGACACGGCGTAGCATAAAGGCCTGAGAGGTCGAGCAGCCCGAAGCAATCGAAGGAGAGAGCGATGGCCAAGCAGAAGTTTGAGCGGACAAAGCCGCACGTGAACATTGGTACGATTGGACACGTGGACCACGGGAAGACGACGCTGACGAGCGCGATCACGAGAGTGCTTGCGGAGACGGGCGGCGCGA
>JAAYAQ010000604.1 GCA_012719295.1 Candidatus Hydrogenedentota bacterium
ACCCGGCATTCCTATTCCCCCAAAAAGCAGGCGAGACGCCTGCGCTACGCTGCCCGGTTTCTTGCCACGCACGCGCGGGGGGCGATATGCTCGGGGCGTCAGGCAGACAAACAGGGGAAAGGGAGGCAGAAGATGAAGCACTCGAGCCGGCGTGATTTCCTGAAGGCCGCGGGGACGGCCGCGGCGGTTACGGCGTGGAGCGCCAGGAGCTACAGCCAGATTCAGGGGGCCCACAGCCGCCTGGGCGTGGCCATCATCGGCTGCGGCAACATGGGCGGCGCCCATCTGCGCACGTTGCTCGGACAACGCGAATCGGAGAACATCGCGCTTCGCGCAGTTTGCGATGTGTGGCTCACCCGGGCAAACCGGTTCCGTGACCAGGCCCGGGAAGCCGGCGCGGACCCCGTGGCGACCCAGGATTACCGCGATGTGCTGGCCATGAAGGATGTGGATTACGTGGTCCTTCCGCTGCCGAACCACTGGCATGCGCCGATGACGCTCGAGGCGCTCGAGGCCGGCAAACACGTCTATGTCGAGAAACCCATGACGCATACCATCCGCGAAGCGCACCAGGTTGTCGCGAAGGCCGCGGAGACCGGTCTCCGGGTGCAGACGGGCGTGCAGGCCATGAGCGACGACAGCTACAGCAGCGCGTGGGACGCCATCAAGGGCGGGGCGCTGGGCCCGATTGTCCATGCCCAGACGGATTATGTGCGGTGGTACCCCGCCGACCAGGGGCTGTGGCGCACGGGCGAGCCGGCGGAGCAGTCCCAGCCCGAAGACCTCGACTGGGCCATGTGGCAGAAGCACAATCCCAAACAGGTCCCCTACGATCCGCGGATCTACTTCGACTGGCGCTGCTATAAGGACTATTCGGGCGGCATCTCGACCGACCTGTTCATTCACCGCCTCACGCGCATCATCAAGGCGTGCAATCTGGCGTGTCCCGTGCGCGCGGTAGGCATGGGCGGCATCTTCATGTGGCCGGACGGCCGTACCCTGCCCGACAATTTCGAGTTGATCCTCGAGTATCCCGCCCAAGCGGGCGTCACGCCCGGCATGACGGTCCACGTGCTGGGCACCATGGCCAATAAACACGGGATCGAACACTGTATCCGCGGCCACAAGGCGACGCTGCTCTTCACGGATGACGGCTGGCGCATCGTCGAGCAGGAGTCCGGCGCCGAGGTGCTGACCCACAAGAAGACCGGCGCGGAGGACATCGATTTGCATCACAAGAACCTGCAGGCGGCCATTCGGGAGAACGTAGCGCTCAACACGCCGCCCGAACTCGGTATGTACGGAGTTGTCGCGTGCACGATGGCCAACATCTCCTACTTCGAGAAGGCCATGGTCGCCTACGACGCGAAGCGGGGCAAAGTGAAGAAGGCGTAGCGCCGTTTATTCAATCGCGAACGCGATGCGCCAGTCCACCACCCCGCCTGTTGCAGAGTCGAGCGTCACGCGGAGGCGCCGGCCATCCAGGTTGATCCGGGTCGGGACGTCCGTGCCGGCCCCGGCAGTCGCATCCTGCACGGTCCACACGCCTTGGGTGGGCAGGACGATGCGCAGTTCATAGGGGTCGCCCGCGACCACGCGGCTGGCGCCCGACAGCTCGTTCTTTTGCGCATCCCAGACCTCGCGCAGCACGTCGACCATGCCCTGGGAGATGTGCCGGCTGGTACTGATGACGCGCGGCGCGGAGGGTTCGGGTGCGAGCGCGACAATCCGGCAGGAGCCGGCGGGAACGTCCATTCGGAGCGAGCCGGAGAAGGGCTCGATGAACCGGTTGTCCCAGAAGTCGAATCCGACGTAGCTCGCGGCCGGCGGCAGGCCCAGCCATTCGGCGGGACAGTCAAAACGCTCGGCGTTTTGCGGGTCCCAGTTAAACAGGCCGGCCACGTCACGGCGCGGCATGCTGGTGTTGCTGGTCAGCAGCCAGACCGCCGGCAGGTCACGCTCGAAGAAGTCTGCGGGACGGGGCCGGAGACCGTGATTCGGCAATATCCGTTTGAGAATATCGAGGCGTTCTTCCGGCAGCCCGGGCAGCCAGTCACTGGCGACCGTCAATTGGCCGCTTATTGCTGCCCAGGACCCGATCAGGCGCGCGTGTTCCATGGGCATGGACTCGCGTACGTAGACCGGATCCGGATCGTTGTACCAGACCCGTCCATGGAGAAAATACCGGTTGCTGCCATGCCAGGGTCCCGTGCGCAGGCTGTTCCAATCCGGTCCGTTGTCGGGGCCGATCCGCATGGCGTCGACAAGACCGTAACTGGCGCCCAGGGTCCGCATGTTCTGGGAGACGTTGCATCCGAGAATGAAGGTGTCTTTCGCCGCGGCCTCGCGCACGGTACGCAGCCCGCGGCGGTAGGCTTCGATGGGCGTCTGGTGCTCGTCGTGGAATACGGCTTCGCCCAGGTCGTCTTCGAGGTAGGGATCGTTGATGTAGAGCTGCTCGCACGCCATGCCGGAAAACAAGGCGTCGAGTTTAAGATACCGGTATCCCCACTCGTTCGTGATCCGGTCGACGGCTTCCCGGAGGAAGTCTCGGGCCTGGGGATGGGTCATATCGAGGCTCCAACCGGCCCAATAGGCGTAGTGAAGCGAGCCGCCGGGGCGTTTCACGAACCAGTCGTGGTGATTTCGCAGGGGCGGGGCCATCGGATCCCACGCAAACGGCATCAACCACAGGCCGGGCATGAATCCCAGCGCGGACAGCTGGCCGGCGACCGGTCGCATGCCGCCGGCGTACGGGCCGTCAGGGGCGTGGGCCGTGAAATCGGCATCGGGCCCCCACCACCAGATGCGGTCCTGCTGCAGCGGCAAATCGGGGCGCTTTCCCAGGTAGTCCTCGGTAACATCGCGAAGGTCAAGCTCACGCGCGTTTCGGCCCCGCCCCTGCCACATGTCATCGATCTGGATGAAATCGAAACCAAACGGTTTCAGGTGTTCCTTCGCGAATTGCGCAAGCTCGATGATGTGGCGCTCATCCGATGCGCCGCCATGGGGATTGGAGTACCAGGTGCAGTACCCGGAAGGAATGGGCGGCAGGGAAATGCGGTAGTAGCCGGCCACCAGGTCGGCGTAGGCCTCGAGGCCCAGGCGGGCATCGTCGAAGAATCCCAGGACGAGCAATTCGGAATCGCCGCCTGTCGTGAGACCGCCGTAATCAATGCGCGCGCGCAACACGACCTGTCCGTTCTCCATGCTGGAGAAGAGGGCGCCGCTGCCGCGATCATGCGAGACCCATCCCGCTACGATTCCGGCGCGCGTGCCGGGATGGGCGATAGCCAGGAACGAGTAGCTGCCGGGGTGCGCATCCGGGGCGGTGAGCCCGGCCGTGCCCAGAGCTTTTAACGATCCCGTCGAGCCAAGGTTTAACCGGCCTTCGAGGAATCCCAGGCGCGTGAGCGGGGTGTCGGGCGCCTGTGCGATTCCACACTGCAGATGAACGAACGGGCTGCCCGAAAACAACGTCAGCCGGCATCGCCCGCCCGATGCCTGGGCGATTTCGATGCCGTTGCCTTGGCCGAATCCCGGCAACTCGGTGTGAAAAGGGACCGGGGCGCCGCCGCCGCCATTCAGGACGGCGTGTTCAATCACCGTCTGCCCGGAGGCCGTGTCGCGCAGGTCGAACCGTCCCTGGGCCGGCCAGACGCGCAATTCGGCGAATTCATTTGCGAGCAGGAGCGGTTCCTCGGTGTTTGCCTGGCCGAACACGCACAGCACGGGGAGCAGCATCCACACCATCTCGTCACCTCCGTCAGGTTCCGGCCGCCGCCTGACGCGGCGAACGG
>JAAYAQ010000146.1 GCA_012719295.1 Candidatus Hydrogenedentota bacterium
GGCTTGAATCGCACCGGCCTCCGGTGCTACAAGGCTCCGGTACACACGGGGATCGTACGGGGCAGGGCTGCGGGATGCAGGCTACCGATTGCTGACCACGCCCTGATGCCCGCCGGGCGGAAGACGGTTCTTCGGCCTCGGCAACTGGAGGCCTATGGTTCACCGGCCCATTCATCCAAGCTGGCGCGTTTCCACCCTCATCCTGGTCAGCATCAGCCTGTCCATTGGCTGGGGTATCCGGGGCAATTTCGGGCACGAGTACGGCGCGATGCTGCCGGGGGTGCTGGCCGGCACGGCGGTCTGTCTCCTGTCCGGGCGCGAGGACTGGCGGCGTCGTGTGGCGTATTTCGCGTTATTTGGCGCCCTGGGCTGGGCGTTCGGCGGGTCGTTTTCCTACATGAAGGTTGTCGGCTACACGCATTCGGGCCACTTGCCTTCGCAACTGTATGGGTTCTTTGGGCTCTTCGTGGGCAGTTTTCTGTGGGCCGCTCTGGGCGGCGCGGGCACGGCGTATCCCGCGGTTGAGAGCCGCGACCGGCTGACGCAGCTCTTCAAACCGTTGTGCTGGGTGCTGGCCGTGTGGACGGCATACTACTTTCTCTGGGAGCCCGTGATGAACTCGGCCGCGGCGGCCTCGTTTCTCGGCGGGGAAGTCACGGGGGCGGAGCGGGGACTCTTTCGCGAAATGCGCCAGAACGATCCGTTTTACTGGCTCGATACGGACTGGGTTCAGGCGTTTCTGGCGCTCGCCGCCCTGTGCGCGTTCGATCTCTGGGACCGCCGTTCGCGGAATGTGCTTTTGTTGCCCGTGTTTGCCGCGGCGGGCGGTGTGGCGGGATGGGGCATGCAGGAGTTCTTGAGCGTCAGCGGCGTGTTGCCCCGGATTCTGCCGTGGCTCGTGCGGGTTCAGGGGGACCTGAGCGCGATCAATCCGGACACCGGCCAGCCGTTCGATCCGGCGAATATGGTGACGAACTGGCCGCTTCTGTTCACGCGGCATTCGACGGCCCTGGGGCTGCTGTTCGGCGCTCTTGCGGGCGCCGCCGTGTACTTCGCCGTGTTCGGCAAATGGCGCTCCGGCTCGTCGCTGCTCGTTCACATGGCGGTGGGGTGGTTTGTGGCCTTCCTCGTGGGCCCGGTCCTGCTGGGGGTTCGTATGACGCCGCCGCGGGGCGACAACTGGGCGGGCGGCCTGGGCGTGTTTCTCGGGATCCTGCTGTATACGTGCCGGAACGGGCTGATGCCGGTGGCGGTCGCCGCCCTTGTCAGCGGCACCATCGGCGGACTGGGGATTGCGTTCACCCAGTGTCTAAAGCTGCTGCTCGTCGCGCCGGGCAATCCAAACCGGCTTGCCGGGCTGCCGGCCGAGGTGCGCGACCCCATCATTGCGCGCTGGGCGCACTGGCAAAGCGCAAACTGGCACAGCGTCGTGATCGAGCAGGGGGTCGGGCTCCTCTACGGCCTGGGCATCGCCGTGGCCATGGCCCTGCTGGCCACGCGGCTCCGGCAGACGGATGAGCAGCCGCCCGAACGCCGGTGGACCGAAGCGTTCGCGGTGGGTTTCATCCTGATTGCCGTGGTCTACGTCAATATGGTGAAATGCGTGGCGGAATGGACCACGGAACGCACCGCGGGCGGCGGCTCGTTCCGTTGCGTGCCCGAAATCATGAAGATGCCCTTCATCGAGAGCGTCGCGTTTTCCGCCCGCACGTGGTTCAATCTGGCCTGGTTCTTTCTGGCCGTGTGCATTCTGCTGTTGCTGCTTGTTCACATGCGGCGGCGCCTGTCGTTCATCCCGGCGTCAGCGCTCGGGAAAGGACAGCTGCTCTACCTGGTGTTTCTCTGGATCGTCATCACGTTCAATTTCCAGAAAGCGCTCGTCGGGTTTCACGAATCGCGCATCGCGACGGAGGGCGTCCTGTTCGTTAACGCGGTCATCGCGACCTTCCTCATCGCATGCTGTCCACGCGAGCAGGAGCGGGGCGCGATACCGCTGTCGCCGGCCGGGGAGTGCGGGCCCCTGTTCAGGAGGAGTCTGGTCGCGATGGGGGTGGGCCTCATTCTCGCCACAGTTGCCTTTACGGGTGTGGTCCGGATGGTGTACGGCGACCAGTTTGCGGGGCATGCGGGCAATCAGCGGCGTTTCGGCCAGGAGGCCGATTGGCGGCTGCGTCCCGTGCTGCGGGATGTCCCGCACCGATGAGCGGCGCCCGGGGGCTTCGATCCGGAGCTGGACGGGCCGCGATCGGTTCCCGGCGCCGCTCGAAAACCGGCTTCCGGTGGGCGGAGGTTGTGAACGATCACCCGCTCTGGTAGAATTGGGCCGACGACGACGGAGCACTGGGTTCCGATGGGATCGGAGCGGGGAAGGGCCGGATCACATCGACTCAGCAGGCAGAGGTTGATACATGAGACGAAACCGGCGTGTGCCGACGGTGATTGATGTGGCCGAACGGGCCAACGTCAGCCGGCAGACGGTGTCACGATATATCAATGGCGGCGCATCGGTGGCGGCGGACACCGCCGAGCGCATTCGAGCCGCGATCGAACAACTGCAGTACCAGCCGAGCGCCGCCGCACGGAGTCTTCGGAAGAAACGGTCCGCTACCCTGGGGTTGGCGCTGTACAGCGCTCGCGACCTCGGCATGGAGCAGAGCGAGCTGTTCGCCCTCAAGCTGAGCGGTGTGCTGGAGGTCTTGGGGCCGCGCGGGTACGGGCTGCAGGTCGTGGAGACCAATCCGGCGGCATCGCAACTGGGCAACGGCACGTATTACCTGGACAAGCTCCGCGGGGGCGAAATCGACGGGGTCATCATCAGCGATTTCCATATGCCGCTCGCGGATATCTTTGCGCTGCGCGAGGCCAATGTGCCCTTTGTCATGATCGACCGCCTGGTTCCGGAATTCCCCGGGCGCTGCGCGATAACCGACGTCTACCTCGAAGGGTTCCGTCTCACGACCGCACTCCTGGACAAGGAACATCGCCGCCTGGCCTATTGCGGATGGCCGCCCCAGCGCGGGTTGGCGTCCCGATTCCGCGAAGGCATGATGCAGGCCGTCCATGAGCACGGGGATGGCGCGGAGATCGTCACCGAGGTGTATCCCTCTGAGGAAGGCACATACGCGACGCTGGACCGGCTCAGCCGCGTGCTTGGCGCTGAGCATGCCCCAACCGCGGCGGTCTGCAATGACGACTGGACGACGGGCATGGTGGCTTTGCTCGCGGACCGCGGCATACCCTACGCCCGGAACTTCCAGTTGGCGGGCGTATCGCTGCGCCCCAACTATCTCGACGCCGAGCGCGTTGTCCTTGTGGCGACTCCCATGGACCGCCAGCTGGGCATCGCGGGCGCGCGGATGCTGCTTGACCTGGTCGATGGGAAGCCCGAGCGCACCGAGCCGGTCAATGTGGGCACCGCACGTTTCGTCCCACCGCATTTTCCGTGTCTTGCCCATCCGAGGCTCACGGGCGCGACCCAGTCCCGCAAGCAACCCAGGAAGGTGGACTCCCTGGCCGAGCATACCCGCTGAATCTCGCGGCAGGGCCCCGCGCCCAATCTCTAACGTATTGATTTCCAATAGATTGCACGTCTCTGTGCGGCCTGTGATGCCGGGAGCGGGGCCGAATATGGGCTGCCCGGCGCTCCTTGCCGTCCGCCCGGCGGTCCGCCGCGGGAGGGCCGGAACGTGACCGGCGAAACATTTGCTTGTGAACGTTCACACCTTGTGCTATGGTAGCGACGCTGGCGTGCATGA
>JAAYAQ010000605.1 GCA_012719295.1 Candidatus Hydrogenedentota bacterium
ATGTTCGAGTACATCTACGGCATCGCCACGCCGGATCTGGGATATCCGATGTTCGGAGACACCGCGCGGACCATCGACCTGCCGCCGGACCGCGCGCAATGGCCTCTATATGGAACATTGATGCAGGGCGCCGAGGTGTTCGGCGACCCCAAATACGCCGCACGCGCCACGCTAAACCTCGAACACCTGCCCCCACAGGCGAGTTGCGCGTTCCGCGATGCCGGCATGTACGCGCTGCGCAACGCATGGGGGCCGGAGCAGATCTATCTCGCCCTTCACTGTTCGCCGCCCGCCATCAGCGGACACGATCAGCCCGATAACGGCACGTTTGAACTCTACGCCTTCGGCCGGTGGCTCATGACCGATTCGGGGTACTACACCTACGGACACGATCCCGAAGGACGGAACTGGCACCGCCAGACGCGCGTACATCAAACCCTGACGCTCGACGGCAAAAATGCCACGGTGGACGGGAAGCCGCTGCTGTGGCATGCGGCGCCCGACCTCACGGCCGTGGCGGTCGAGAACGCGTCCTACGACGGGCTTGTCCACCGCCGTACGGTGTGGTTCGTCCAGGGCCGGTTCTTCGTCGTGCTCGATGAGGCCATCGGCAACGCACCCGGGGCGCTCGATCTCCATTTCCAGTTCGCGCCCGGCGACATCGAGGTCCACGGCGCGGAACACTGCGCCAGAACGCGCTTCGACGACGTCAACGTGCTGGTGTGGCAGGGGCCCGATGCCCCGGTAAGCGTGGTTGAGGAAGACGGGTGGTATGCCTGGTCGTACGGACACCGGGCTCCGCGAAAGGCCGTCCGGTTCCGTCATCATGCCCAGGCCCCGGCTGCGTACCTCACCCTGCTCGTTCCCTGGCAGGGCACGGAGACGCCGGCCGTCACGGCGGCATTGCCGGAAGGATTCGAGATCGGCGCCGGGCGCGTCGAACTCACCGTCCAAGCCTTCGGCGAGGCCTGTACCCTCGGCCGCGACCTGAACGAACAGCGCGCGTGGTGCGCGCGACCGGACAAGTAGAACCCGCTCGATCCCGGCTGTGTATCGTCCTGTAGCGCGGGCGTCTCGCCTGCATCTAAAAACCCGGAACAGAACGGGGACATGTTCCAAGCGCCGCCCCGGCGCGACTACGTGTCCCCGTTCGAACCCAGAATGCAGGCGAGACGCCTGCGCGACCATAACGAAACGCGCCGGGCGCGTCTCTGCTGTTTCGCGGCCTACACGAGCTTCCAGGGTTCGCGGTATTGGCGGCGGATGAACTGCGCGGCCTCGGGGGCATTGGCGGCCTGAAGGGCGACGGGGTCCCACTCGAGTTTTTTGCCGGTGCGGTAGGCCACGTTGCCGAGGTGATTGGCCTCGGTCAGCCAGCCCGCGTACTCGAAGTTGCAGGTGGTTGGCGCGCCGGTCTTGCAGGCGTGCACCCACTCGGCATGGTGTCCGAGCGACGCGGGGATGAACGGTTCGGGCGGCACGAAACCGGCGTACGTGGCTTCGGGCAGGAGCATGTGGCGGCTGTAATCGGCGAGCAGCATGCCCTTCTCGCCGACGAACAGGACGCCGCTGTTCCACTGGGGAATGGCCCCGTCGGTGAGAAGCCGCGGTTTCTCGTTGCCCTGGTACCAGGTGAGCCGTACCGGCGGCAGGTCGCCGCGCGCTCCGTATTCGTAGGCCGCCCGCATGGACGCGGGCGCGATTTCGGGGTGCGGGGGCGGCCCGCTCGCCTCGATGGTGCGCGGATAGTCGAGGTTCAACGCCCAGAACGGCAGATCGATCCAGTGCGAGCCGAGGTCGGACATGGTGCCGTTGGCGAAGTCCCACCACCGGTACCACTTGGGTCCCGGGAAATACACCTGGCTGAAGGGGCGCGCGGGGGCCGGCCCGAGCCAGAGGTCCCAATGCAGCCCTTCGGGAACCGGGTCCTCGACCGCGGGCCGTTCCTGCACGAACACAATATCGTTCGCGGCCTGGGCCTCTTCCTGCGTGGCCTGCCACCCCCAGGCGCGTCCCACCCAGACATGGACCTCGCCGACCGCGCCGATGGCCCCCGACTGGACCAGCTCGACCACGCGGCGGTAGTTGTCGGTAGCGTGGATCTGGGTGCCCATCTGGGTGGCTACCCGGGCCCGGCTGGCGGCTTCCCGGATGATGCGCGCTTCCCACACGTTGTGGGTGAGCGGTTTTTCGCAATAGACATGCTTGCCCAGCTGCAGGGCGGGCAGCGTGGCAAAGGCATGGGTGTGTTCGCAGGTGCTGACAACGACCGCATCGAACTCGCTCGCATGATCGTAGAGTTCCCGGAAATCGATGAGTTTGCGCGCCTGCGGGAACTTCTCCGCGGCGGCGGCGAGGGCGGGCTCGTACACATCGCACAACGCCACGATGTTCTCCGAGCTCACGGCCTCTAGGTTTCCGGCGCCGCGTCCGCCCGCGCCGATAATGGCGATGTTGAGGCGCTCGTTGGCATTGCCCTGTTGCGCGATGGCCGGCACGCCCAGCGCGGCGGCCCCGCCCGCGAGCAGCGAGGTGCGCAGAAACGCCCGGCGGGTCAAACGGTGGAGGATCCTGGTGGTTCTGGAAAGACGGTGGTTCATGGCGGTGTCCTTTCGCTGTCGTGCCTGCGCCCCCGGACG
>JAAYAQ010000147.1 GCA_012719295.1 Candidatus Hydrogenedentota bacterium
CGCGGAACGCGTCGCTCACCAGCTCCGGGGGCTGAAAGCGGCGGCCTACATCGAACGCATCTGCGCGGAGGCGCTTCGGGAGGCGGAGCGCGGGGGAGCGGACGACGCGGCCGCGCTGTCCGTGCCGCGGTACGAGACCGGGCGGGCGGCGATCCAGGCGGGCGCGTTCTGGCAGGACGACCGGCCGGTCTATTTTACGGGCGTCGGGCATTTCGGGCAGGTCCGCAAGGACATCCCGATCCTGAACGATTACGGGCTGAACATCATCCAGATCGAGATGGGACCGCAGAACGGCCTGCCGGCTCCGGACCGGGTGGATGTGGACGCCATTCGGGCGAATGTCGTGCACTGCCTGGACCTGGCGGCGGCGCACAATGTGGCGGTGAACCTGCTTATCTCGCCGCACTATTTCCCGCAATGGGCGAGAGACGCGGACCCCGCCCACAGCCAGTGCGGCGAAGGGTTTCTCAAGTTCTGTATCGAGGCGCCCAACACGCGCCCCGTGATGGCGACGTGGCTGGACGCATTGATGCCGCTGATCGCCGGTCATCCCGCGCTGCACAGCATTTGCCTGTCCAACGAGCCCCAATACAGGGGCAAGTGCGCTTACGAGCGCGCGCTGTTTCAGGCCTGGCTGAAGGACAAATGGCAGACGATCGAGCGGGCTAACGAGGTGTATGGCACCCAGTTTCGCGGGTTCGAGGAAGTGGATCTTCCGGCGGATGCGTCTTGCGGATACGGGCTGTTTTTCGACGGATGCCGTTTCAATCAGGAACGGTTCCTGGCGTTTCATGAGATGCTGCGCGACCGCATTCACCGTTACGACCCGGATCTGCCGGTGCACGCGAAAGTCATGTCGCATGCCTTCGAGGATCCCGGCCGGTTTGAAGTCGGCATCGATTACGAACGGTTCAACCAGCTGGATCGCATCGCCGGAAATGACTGTGTGTATGCCTTTGCCGGAGAACGGCCGGGAGCCTATGCCAGCGAATGGCTGACCATGGCGATGAACTACACCCTCCAGCACTGCGCGGCTCCGGACAATCCCATCTTCAACTCCGAGAACCATCTGATCGCCGATGGGGATGCGCGGTACATGCCCGAGGCGTACATCCGCACGGTCTACTGGCACGAGGCGCTCCACGGGCAGGGCGCCACGACCACGTGGGTGTGGGAACGTGCGCAAGACGGCGATTTTGCCGAGAACCTCCTCACGCGGGCCAACTGCGTCCGCGCGTTCGGCCGCGTGGCGCTCGACCTGACCCGGCTCGCGCCCGAGGTCCATGCGTTGAGCCGCGCAACGGCCGACATGGCCATCCTCTATGCCGACTCGTCCCTGCTGCCGTCGAGGGCGTATGTGGAGGAAGCCCGGGCCGCGTTCGAAGGGGCCTATTTCACCGGGGCCGTTTGCGATTTCGTCACGGAACGGCAGGTGGAAGCGGGCGCGCTGTCGCGGTACACGCTCGTGCTCGTCCCGCGGGCGGCGCATGCGCCCGAAGCGGTAGTCCAGGCGTTCCAGGCGTACATTGAGGGCGGCGGAGCGGTCGTGACCGTTGGTTCGTGCTTCACGCACGACGAGTACGGCCGGGTGCGGCGAGAGGGACTGGCCCAGTCAGGCCGAGGCCGTCTGGTGGTGTATCCCGACCCGCTCACCCCGCCCGCCTACCGCGACATCCTTGACCGCTTGCTCGACGATGTGGGGACGGAGCGGCCCGTACGGCTCCAGGGGGCCTATGAGGAACCGGTCTGGGGCGTGAACCTGCGCACGGTAGAGTATCGCGGGCAGCGGCTCGTGAGCCTGCTGAACCTGTCGCGCGAACCGAAGCGCGTGCGGCTGATCGCGGAAACGCCCGTTCGACGCGCCGCCGATGTGCTCAATCGCCGGGAAACCACGTTCCCGCTGACCCTGCTGCCGCTGGAGTCCGCGCTGCTTGTGCTGGAGCCGGAACTTGCCGCGGCCGCCGGTTCGTTTCCGTGAAGGAACCTCAAGGACGGGTACGGATGTCTACCAGCTCTGAAGAACCGAAACATCTCGATAGTCTTTGTTTCCGGCGTTTCGTCATGGCCGCATGGGTGGTGGCCATCGTGTGTGCATGCGCCTGTCCGGGCGCTAACGCCCTTGCCCTGCAAGACATCGAGAAGGCCTACGACACCAAACTGGAAGCGTTGGGCGAATATCGGATCCAGTATGTGCTCAGTGTCGAGTATACGGAGTCCGGCGCTGTTACTTCCGGTCATACCCGTATTGAACGCGTGCTTTCGGGTGAGGGGGGATACCGCATTGAACAGCTCATTCCCGGTGATGCGCTGGCTCCAGCTATTCTCCAACGGGTCCAAACCGACAACGGGCAGCAATGTCGTACTTTAGCCTTCACGAACAACGGAATTCCGGAATCCGGCATACTCCAGTCTGCAAGTGAGGCTGTTGCGTTCTATGATGCCCTTACCTATACACCACTGGGCCTTGCCGGCCTTCATGACAGCGCCCGACGTGACGACTTGGAGGGCTATCTGCCCTTTATGAGCGACGTCCGGGCGCTTGTGAAAGACCCCCGAGCGGTCTTGCTCGAGGACCCCATCCTGCTGGACGGGGAAGAGGTCCAGATCCTGGAATGGCCCGCAGGGGAGCCCCATCCGAGATTCCGGTTCTGGCTGTCGAAGACCAGGAACTTCGCGCTTCTCAAATGCGTGTGTTTTCTCGATGAGCAGGGCGAACACGTGCCGTGGATTGAAACAAGAAACACGGGTTTCGAGGAGGTAGCCCCCGGCCTTTTTCTTCCCCGCACATCGGAGTTTCACCGGCGGGAAATGCGTGGTTTGTCTGCGCAGGTGATGACTATGGAATCCGTTGCGTACGAACTCAAGGTCCGGACAAGTCCGGATGACTTCCGTGTCGCCTTTCCTGAGGGGATAGGGGTCGACAACAGGGCGCTTGGTTTGCGCTATACGCAGGGACAATACCTGAGTCTCAACAGTCTCATCTTCACACTCGAGGGCCTGTCCAACGATACGATCTCGTACGTTTCCGGGTTCTTCACCAATGCGCCGCAAACATCGACCCGGCGCACACCGGCAGTAACCGCGATGCTGGCGGGTATGGTTCTTTTCATCTTCCTGTTGTTCGTTCTCTTGATGGTCGTGAAGAGCAAGAGACGGGCGCGGTCAACGCCAGAAAACCACTGACCGATCAACGCAGCCTGGTTTTCCCCGGTTCCTAACCTTTTTGTGCCTTTCCGCATCCATTAGAATGAAACCCATCGGAGAAAAGGACATGACGGAGCGTGACGCAGAACAGGTTCGGCGGGCAAGGGCGGGGGATCGGGCCGCGTATGGGGCGCTGGTGGACGCGTACCAGGGTATGGTGTTTGCCACGGCGTTGAATATCACCGGAAACTACAGTGACGCCGAGGACGTGGTGCAGGATGCGTTTCTGCGGGCGTTCGAGCGGTTGGCCACGCTGGTGGAGCCGGCGAAGTTTCCTGCGTGGCTCAGGACGCTGACGGTTCGTTCGGCCTTGACGCTTCTCAGGAGGCGACGGCACGTTTCGGCCTCCATTCTGGACGAGCCGGTCGAGGAACAGGCCGCGGGGGAGGCGGAATCGCCCGCGGAGGCCTATGCGCGGGCCGAATTTGCGCGGCTCCTGTGGCGCGAGGTGGGCGAATTGCCGCCGAAGACGCGGGAGGCGGTTCTTCTTTTCTATATGGAAGGATATTCGGTCAGCCGGGCGGCGACGTATCTGGGCTGTTCGGAAGGCGCCCTGAAGGCGCGGCTCCATTTCGGCCGGGAGAAGCTGCGGGAAGCGTTGCTGGAGCAGGTCGAAGCCGAACTGCGCGGCCACCGGCCCACGGAGAAGACGCGCAATGCGGTGATCGCTGCGCTGCCGGCCTCCCTCGGCGGGTCGTCCACCGTGCTCGTGCCGGGGAAGGAATCGCTGCCCGTACTGCTGACGCTGACGCCCTTAACCGTGGGGCTGACGGCCTGCGTCGTGCTGTTCATGGCCGGTCTGGCGGCGCTGGCGTTGTGGCCAGAGGGTCCTTCACCCGGCACTGCGCCGGTGAACCCGCCGCCGGTGATCTCCGAGGCAACGGTCGAGCCGAACCCCGAGACC
>JAAYAQ010000606.1 GCA_012719295.1 Candidatus Hydrogenedentota bacterium
CCTTGAATCCGCCGTGAGGCGCCTCTACGATGGTGGGGTTCATTCGGGGGGTGCGTTTTCGGATTCCGTCCGGGGGGGCGGTCGCTGCCCGGCAGAGATGCCGGGCCGAAACGGAGGATACGTCTTATGCCACAGAACGAGAACAAAACCGTATCGCGGCGGGCGTTCGTCGCGGCCACGGGCGCGGCCATCGCGGCGCCATACATCATTCCGGCGTCCGCCCTGGGCAAGGAAGGCAAGGCCGCTCCAAGCGAGCGCATCGTCATGGGCGTCATCGGCACCGGCGGACAGGCCCGCGGCCTCACCGGAAACGCCATTAAACAGCCGGACACCCAGATCGTCGCCCTGTGTGACGTCAACGCCCAGACCGTCGCCGAGGCCAAGAAACAGATCGACGAGTTCTACGGCAACCAGGACTGCTGGACCTGCCGCGACTTCCGCGAACTCAACGCCCGCGAGGATATCGACGCGGTCATCATCGGCACGCCCGACCACTGGCACGCCCTCACCTCCATCGACGCCGCCCGGCATGGCAAGGACATTTATTGTGAGAAACCCCTGACCTGGTCGCTCGGCGAAGGACAGGCCGTCGTCAAGGCCGTCCGCGAAAACCAGCGCGTGCTCCAGGTCGGCAGCATGCAGCGTTCCGACGCGCGCTTCAAACGCGCCTGCGAAATCGTCCGCAACGGATACCTGGGCAAAATCAAACACATCAACGTCAGCCTGCCCGACTACGGCAACCACCTCTGGGCCGACGAATTCCCCAAAGCCCCGGATTTTCTCGACTGGGAGTTTTACGTGGGCCCGGCCACCTGGACGCCCTTTCATCCCAAACGCTACGACTGGGATTGGCGCTGGTGGATGGCCTTCGGCGGCGGCCAGATGATGGACTGGATCGGCCATCACGCCGACATCGCCCACATGGCCATGGACTGGGACAACACCGGCCCCCGGGTGATCACGGGCGTGCGCTGGGACATGCTCAACGAGCGCAACAACCTCTATGACGCCCCCGCCCGGTATCGCTTCGAATGCGAATACAACGGCGGCGTCACCATGACCGTCGCCAACACCAGCGACATGCCGGAGGAATTCAAGCAGGCCGCGGGCGATCGGCTCGGCACCCAGTTCATCGCCCGGGACGGCGCCTGGATCTACGTCGACCGCGGCGAATTCCGGGCCAGCAGCGACGAACTCCTCAAACTCACCATCAAGGACAGTGATTTCCGGTTCCGGCCGGAGGGCAACCACATGCGCGACTTTCTCGACTGCGTCATGTCGCGCCGGGAGCCGAGCGCGCCGGTCAATGCCGGCCACCGCTCCGCCTCGATCGGGCACCTCGGGAAAATCGCCTGCCAGCTCGGCGCCACCCTCCGGTGGGATCCCAGGACCGAGACCTTCCCCAAGGAACCCTCGCTCAACGCGCTCCTGACCCGCCAGTACCGCGGTGACTGGAAACTCGCCTGAGCCGCACGCAAAAAAAACCGGGGACGTGAACGCCTGCTGATATGCGCGGCTTCACGTCCCCGGATCACGCCTTTCCGGGTTGCCCGGTGCTTAGCGCTTGCGCGCAACGCGCCGCACGGCAATCCCCGCCAGACCCAGGCCGATCAGAGACAGCGTGGCCGGCTCAGGAACGATCGCCGGCTCGTCCACCGGCAGCACCGCCCACTCCTCAAATCCATCGGAGTTGCCGAAATTGCCCGCGCCATATTCCTCAGGATTCAGGCCCTGAGCGCCGAAATGCGAGTACAGCGTCACGATGGCGTCACTGGCCGCGCCGCCGAAATTCGTTACGGGCACGTACAGGAACATGTCGCCGCCGCCACTGCCCGAATTCAGCGAGAAATCAAGCGCCACCCAGTTGCCGGCGTTATTCTCCATGTCGTATACCAGCGTGCCCACGCCCTGCAGAATGCCGTTGGCGTCGAACGACGTCGAGCTGGGGTTCGCCGCACCGCCAACAAAGATCTGCACTTCGTCAAGCGAAAGATACTGGTCCAGCGCCCGATTGTTGTTCTCATTGATGTCCAGCAGAAACTGGTAGTAGTCAACGCTCTCGAGCGATACCACCGGGATCATGCCAATCGTGATCGAATGGTTGAAATTGTCCGGAGCACCATTGTTGAACACATTGTTCACGGTGGTGTTGTAACCCTGCACTGCCGTCTGGTTGGCCGCGCCAATTTGCGCAAAGGAATCGATCACGCCCGTACCGGTCGACTGAAGATTGATCTGTTCGAAAATGGCGCCGTTGAGTTCCCCGCTGGCGCCCGCCGTCGTAAGATCGATCATCGTGGCGCTCGCCACGTGCGCGCCAAACAGCAGCACCACGACCGCCATCGCGTGCGCCAAGCCTGCAAACTGTCTCATGGTTCCGAAACCTCCTGGTAGAAAACCCTGCCCTGTGCGTTGACCACAGCCCATTTACAACGTGATTCGTGGTGGTTATGAGCAAGTACCTTGCCAACTCCGGGGGACCGGGTGAAATCAGGGCTGGATTTGATGACCCACCGTCACAAAAACACCCCTACGCGCCCATGATCAAAGGGTTTAGCAGGAAAAGAAAGATTCAATATATTCTGGTTTCATGCATCGGGATGTGCGATTCAGCTTGTGCAGGGGAACGCATGGAGACGTGCATTCGGCGGCATTCGAGCTCATTTTGATTATATGTTTATCAGCCCTGATAAACTATTGGCAAAAGAACGCCCGCTAGTC
>JAAYAQ010000607.1 GCA_012719295.1 Candidatus Hydrogenedentota bacterium
CCGGACATGTCTGTCGCGGCGGGCCGCTGCGTGGCACAGGGATTATTCGTCGCGCGGAGCCGGCGAGGGGTCGAAGAGGTCGCGCTTGTGTTTCACGTCCTTGAACTCCTCGGCCGTCTCGAGCGGTTCATGTCCCTCCGTAATGAGGGGCCACTTTGCCGCGTATT
This sequence comes from Candidatus Hydrogenedentota bacterium, assembly GCA_012719295.1. GTDB lineage: Bacteria > Hydrogenedentota > Hydrogenedentia > Hydrogenedentales > SLHB01 > UBA2224. The sequence continues at coordinate 168 of JAAYAQ010000607.1, forward strand.
CGATATTGAACTGCAGGTAGTCTTCGTACTCTTCCGGCAGATCTTCTTCGGGGTAGATCGCATGGACCGGACATTCGTCGACGCACGCGCCGCAATCGATGCACTCCACAGGGTCGATCACCAGCATGTTGGCGCCCTCGTGAAAGCAGTCCACGGGGCACACGGCCACACAATCGGTATATTTGCACTTGATGCATGCTTCGGTAACTACATGGGTCATAAATACCTCTCCTACAAGCAACCGGCTGGCTTGGAGTGGATCGAACTGCGCCTCGGACATGCCGTACTGGCGGGCAATTGCGCGCCATTGATTAACATGATTAGACACGCCGTGTCAACCGGAATATTCCCGGCGCGCGTTTTTCGCGGCGGCGTCACCCCCCGGGTTCGGCGATCCGGACGAGGCTCTTTCCGACATTCTCGCCCTTGAACAGGCCGATAAAGGCTTTCGGGGTGTTTTCGAGACCGTCCACGATGGTCTCGCGCCAGGTGAGGCGGCCTTCCGCCATCCACCGGGCCATGGCGCGCTGGCCCTCCTCGTACCGGGAGGCGAACTGAAACACAAGAAAACCTTCGGCCCGGGCGCGTTTCGCGATCAGGTGCCACAACAGGCGCGGTCCCTGCGGCGGGGCCAGGGCATTGTACTGGTCGATCTGGCCGCACAACACGATGCGCGCTTCGGGATTGATCTGCGTGAACACGGCATCGGTCAACGCGCCCCCCACGTTGTCAAAATAGACGTCGATGCCGGCGGGACAGGCCTCCCGCAGCGCGGCCGGGTACTCGAGCACGCTCTTGTAGTTGAACGCGGCATCAAATCCGATCTCCTGGAGGAACGCGACCTTTTCAGCGGAGCCCGCCGAGCCCGCCACGCGGCAGCCCATGATCTTCGCGATCTGCCCCGCTACCGAGCCCACCGCGCCCGCCGCGCCCGAAATAAACACCGTTTCGCCCGCGCGCGGCCGGCCAATGTCGAGCAGGCCGAAATACGCCGTCAGGCCCGGCATGCCCAGCACGCCCAGCGACGTGGACAGGGGTGCAAGCGACGCATCGAAGCGGTGGACGCCCCCGCCGTCCGATACGGCATATTCCTGCCAGCCCCAGAACCCCAGAACCGTCTCGCCGGCGGCGTATTCCGGGTGCCGGGAATCGATGACGGTGCCGGCCGCGCCGCCCAGGACCACGTCGCCCACGTTGAAGTGGTTCACGTAGGACCGGCCCTCATTCATGAGGCCCCGCATGTAGGGATCGACGGAGACGTAGTTGATCCGCACCAGAAACTGGCCGTCCTGAAGCGCGGGGACTTCGGTCGTGACGAGCGCGAAGTCGGATTCCTTTGGGAGCCCTTTCGGGCGTGCCGCCAAGTGTATCTGCCGGTTTGTGAATGCCATGGCTCGCTCCTTTCCGCTGTTTCGCCGTGGTGCGCCGCGGGGGGCCGTATTCAGGCGCAACACACGGGACGGGCCGGGCATTTCCAGCCCGCGCCGCTCCGGCTACTCCCGCCGGGCCGTCAGGGCCCTCCCTGAAGGTTTGGCTGCCGGGGCGTTCAAATGCAGCTCCTCGTCGCCCAGATCGGGGTTCAGCTCCGGCGAATACACGGTGCGGTCGATCGCGCTGAAATCCGACGACTCGTGCTCCACATCGATCCGGCGCACCAGAAACGTCGACCGGTCGATCCAGACCGTATACGGCGCGCCGGTGCGGACCGTTCCGGTAATCCGGTAACACGGGACGTGCTCCAGCATGGCGTCGGGCAGCCGCGCCAGCCCGCGCAGCTCGGCCAGGCTCCGTCCGTGGACCCGGTCCGGCATCAGCAACCGCGGGATGGTGTGTGACGCGCCGTTGGACGGCCCGACGGCGCGTCCGATGGCATCGTCGAGCGACCGCATCGGCTGGACCCCCTCCTGGTGACCCCACCACGCCCGGATCGTGGCCGCATCGGCGTAGATGATGTAGAGGTGTTCGCCTTCCCGGCACTGGAACCGGAAACGGTAGGGGCGTTCAAACACGGTGGCAAACGTCTGGGATTCTTCCTGTTGTGTGCCTTCCGCGGTTCGGAACGTGCGCGTCATGACGCCGGAATCGCGATAGGTTCCGCACTTCTCATAGGTCTCGACGGTGCGATCCATCACTTCCGTGGCCCGCAGGAGATCGATGGCCGGAATCTCCTCGATCTTCTCGCGCTCCTGCCCGCACCCGGAAACGAGCACAAGCCAGACGGCCAGGGCCATGACAGGCAGACGGTGTGGCATCTTGGTACGGGCGCTCCCTCTCGTGACAGCGTGTTCACGGGCATCATATCACGCCTCGTACAACCAGGAAATGCCGCCGGGACGGGTATTTCGCGCCGCTCAGGGCTGCACGTGGGCCGGTGGCCCCGCCGCAAGGTCCCGGCCCGGGCCTGCCGCCGTCAACGGCGCGCATGCGCACGAGCTCGAGGGGCGCTCCTCGAGGTCTTTCCAGGCCTCGTCGAGCATCGCCGCCACGCGCATTGCCTCCTCCTCGATGCCCTGCGCCTCCAGCGCCTGTTTCAGCCCGAGCAGCGACCATCCGTTCCGGGGATGGTCGAGCTGGTCTTCGCGGTAGAGGGTCTCCGCGCGCTGGTATTCGCCGGCCTCCATCAACAGGGCGCCCATGGCATGGCGCACGGGAATGACCCAGCCGGGCGGCTCGTCGTAGACCAGCCGGTCCTCCGCGGCGATTCCCCGTTCGAGGGCGGCCCAGGCCTCCTCGAGACGGCCTTCGCGATAGGCCAGCTCTCCTTCGAGCATGGCGTCGCCGATGGGCAGCACGTCGTGGATCTTGTTTGAGAAGACCCACCAGTCGCCGGGGACATGCTTGACCTGTTCCCGGTACCGGGCGATTTCGTCGCGCGCCTCCTGTGTGCGGCCGAGGGCCGACAGGGCGATCCCGCGCGAATAGTGATGCATCGCAAGCAGGACGGGGCGTTTCGCGGGCGGCGCGGGCTCCTTGAGCACGTCCTCCCATTTCCCGAAACGGATCATGACATGCCGAGTCGTCGGAATGATCCCCTCGGCAATCCACGCAATCTCATCGAGCATGGGTTCAGGCACCGCCTTCTCGAGCCGCCGTGCCGCCGCCATCGCTTCGGCGTATTGCCCTTCCATCATCGCCGCAAACGCCAGAAAATGGAGGTTGTGGGCGTGATAGAGGTAGTAGAAACCCGGTTCGGCGCCCCGGCGGAAATAGGCGTCGTCTGCGTGTACGGCCTGTTCGTTGGCCGCGACCGCCTCGGGGTACCGGCCCACGCGGGCGAACAGGTGCGACGGCATGTGCACAAGATGCCCCGCGGACAATCGCAGGTCGCGCAGCGCCTCTGCCGCCGCCACCCCACGCGCGGGATACGGGCCCGCCTCGACGGCATGAATGTAGAGGTGACAGGCCTGCGGATGTTCGGGATGCGTCCGGAGCGCCCCCTCGAGCACTCGGACGATCTCTTCCGTGCGCTCCTTCGGCTGAAGGTCCGGAGTCCAGTAATCCCAGGGCTGGAGGTTCATGAGCGACTCGGCATAGAGCACCGCGACGTCCGGATGCCCGCTGAACCGGCCGTAGACTTCCTCCATCGCCCGGGCAAACGCCTCGTCATAGGGGCGCTGTTCGGCGGGGACGGGCCACGCGGTGCGTTGGGCCACCGCGTGCATGAGCGCGTGCTCAAGTTCGGTCTCGCTGTCGAGCAGCGCAAGGCCGCGCTGAACCGCTTCATACGACGCCTTCCACTGGGCCTCCGACATCTCGGGGTTGTTGATGTGCATGCCGTTGGCATAGGCAATGCCCCACCACGGCATGGCGGCCTTCGGGTCGCGCGCGGCCGCTTCGGTAAACGACCGGATCGCTTCGCCGTGGTTGAACCCGTACAGCAGCAACACGCCCTGATTGAACCAGGCTTGCGCATCCTCGGAAGAAACCGTTATGGGGAACGTACTAATGGCCGTGCCATCGACGAGCGTCGATTGGGCCTCGCCGGGCCGGGACCAGGCGGTCTGCGCGTGGACCAGCGAGGCACACAAAACGGTCGCAAGACCAAGAAACAGGATTCGCTGCGCGGTTGTCATCGTAAGAATCTCCCTACCGTGTTACAGGCGGAAGCCCCGCACACACGGGGCTACGCCCATACAACCGCTCGGGAGACTGCGCCCATGTATGCGTTACTTCCCCGGCCGGGCCGTCCCGCATGCCGGACCCGGCTGCCCTGCCTTGAACGCTGTACTGGACTGCATTGGCACGAATTGACATTTCGGATAACTTGCCCGGCGAATGGATTATTCCCTCCCGCGACGCCGTCGAATTTCTGGCGCACCAGCACGCCAACCCGCTGCGGGATGGGGTATGATGGCGCCAGGAGACGGACATGTTACACGGAGGGCCGCGCTGTGACTACCGGGAATTTCGCGCCGCGAGCGCTGATGCTGATCGTTCTGTTCGCCGTGGTTTCGCCCGTTCCGGCCCACGCCTTCCTGTACCGCGCGCCGGAAGGCTCGCTCAAGGACAATTGCGTCATCTGGCACGACGGGTCCTTCCACCTTTTCACCATGTACCGCAAGACGCAGCAACTGCACGACGTGATCGACGACTGGCGCTATGTCTGGCATGCGACGTCGCAGGACGGCGTGCACTGGAAAGACGGAAGCGCCGTCATCCACGACGCGCCGTTTCCGATCTGGGCGATGCGGGTCTGGCGCGCCGGCGGCCGCTTCGTCATGAACCACGGAAGCTTCACCGGCGGCCAGCAGGATGTTCTCCGATTCTGGGAGTCCCCCGACCTGGTGCATTGGACCTGCCTCGGCCCCGACTACGATGTGCGCCGCCCCG
>JAAYAQ010000608.1 GCA_012719295.1 Candidatus Hydrogenedentota bacterium
GCGGCGACTCAACTCCCTGCTCCCGGGAAGGAGGCACTGTGATACATTGGAGCAGTCTGGCGGCGTTGTGATGGAGCCGGTTTGGGGGACGTGTGCAGGAGACTCCCGGAATTCCGGTCACTTTTCCGGCCTCAGGGGGATTGGCGAATGGCGGCAACGGAATTCATCACGGATCGCGAGATCTATGAGCGCGTGATTCTCGACGCGGTCCCACGCGCCGAAGAGTTTCTCTGGATAGCGACGGCGGACATCAAAGATCTCTATGTGGCCGGGGGCGGCCGCATGCGGCCGTTTCTGGAGGTGTTGTCGAACCTGATTGAGGATGGGGTGCTGGTGCGCCTGGTGCATGCAAAAGAGCCCGGTCCGGCGTTCCGGGAAGATTTTGACAGGTACCCGAATCTCATCGAGGGGCTGGACCGGCTGCTCTGCCCGCGGGTGCATTTCAAGTCCGTTATTGTGGACGGCGAATTCGCGTATACGGGCAGCGCCAATCTGACGGGGGCCGGCATGGGAGCGAAAGGCGATCACCGGCGCAATTTCGAAGCGGGCATCATCACCACCGACCCGGACCTGGTTGCCCGGATCATGCGGCAATTCGACGAACTCTGGATGGGGGTGCATTGCCCCGAATGTCAGCGCAAAGAGTTCTGCCCCGAACGCGACGTCATGCAGTGAATTTCGGGGACACAATACTCAATTCATCTCTTGACAGAGACCGTCTCGTGATGCTCGATTCTGAACGTGTCCGCGTTCTTCGCGGGTCGGTTCCATTCTCATTCGTCTACGGCTGAGCCGAGAGGTCCGTGCCTGCCTGTCCGGTGTGTTTGAGGATGAAGTCCACGATGGGTTTGGGATCTTCGAGGCTGTGGGGGTGGTGGGCGCATCCTTCCTTGATGATCAGGGCGATGCTGCCGCCCAGCGCCCGGTAGCGTTCGGCGAGGATGGCGGTGTTTTCGGCGACGGGCACGTCCGTGTCGGCTGCGCCGCACACGTGAAGCAGGGGGATTCGCGCCTTGGCGATGGGTTCGAGATGATCGATGGGATTGCCGGTGAATGTCGCGGCCTCTTCTTCGGTGATGCCGTAGGCGTTCAGGCAAGCCTCCCACTCGGGCGGGTTGCCGTTGCCTTTGCCCTTGCCGCCGGGCCAGCTTCGAATGTCGCACACGGGCGCGTCGGCGTAGATGCAGGCCACCTTGTCCGGATTCTTTGCGGCCCAGTTGTAGATGATGAGTCCGCCGCGGCTCATGCCTTCCAGGGCGGGTTTGCGGGCGAAACCGTGCTGTTCCGTGAGAAAGGCGTAGAAGGCGTCCCAGTGTTTGACGGCCTGCGGGTTGCCGAACAGCCCGGCCACGTCGCAGTAGACCACGTGAAACCCTTTATCGAGGAGGGCGAGATCGGTCTGAGGCTCATGGCCCCAGAACCGCGCGCGCCATATCCAGGGTTTGCCGGCGGCCGGGGTCTGCGGGACAACCACGTAGCAGGTGCGGCTGTCCACCGGAAAGGTGTACTGACGGTAGCCGTGCCAATCCGACTGCTCGCCGGGAAACGGGGCCTCCGCACCCGCGAGAACGGACTGGACCACGGTTATCGATAGTGCAAGTACGAGCATGGCAAAACTCCCCTGCGCACGGGGGCGTTCACCGGAGGGATCCGCCGGAGAACACCCGCGTTTCGCGCATAGACAATGACGACACCATCTTTTTCTACTGGTTCAGGGCCGCCGGCCTGCCCATCGCGTCGACGGGCGCGACGACGGCGGTGTGCTCGCCGGCGAGGCGCGCGAGATCCGGGAAATCGTACCAGCACAATGCGGCGTGAACCGCGTTGTGCAGTTGATTGTGGGTGATGCCGAGCTCAATGGCGTTGGACCACGAGAGCAGGCAGCCCTCGATTCGAACCGATGCGAAGCGAGCCGGTTCGAGGGCGGCGGCGTGCAGGGCCGGGACGCCCACGTGGCCAACGGAAACGAGGTGGACCGGCGCCGCACCCGCGAGCTGTCCCGCAACGTGCGCGGCGGCCAGCACGTCCTCGGCGCGCATGGCCACGTTGGGCTTCTCGAGGAGGTAGGCCATGAGCGAATCTTGCCAGTCGAGCCCGACGGCCTCGCCGAACGCGGTCTGCCCGGTCTGGCGGGATTCGCCGGTGCCGCGCACGTCGACGGCGAGCACCGCACGCCCCTCGGCGAGCAGGTTTTCGGCGGGCCCGCCGGGCGCGCAGGCGGCGGCGATGCCGGCTTCGTGGAGCAACAGGGTGACCGCGCCGGGCGCGGCGCTGCCTCTCGTGAGGTATGCGGCGGGCAGGGTTATGCCGAGACCGTTGGAAAGGGCCAGTTTTTCGATGCGGATGCCGCCGCGTTCATCGGCGCCCAGGCGCGTGGGTTCCAGCGGGGCCACGGTATCGCTGATGCCGGTGACTTCCCGCACCTTGGCCCGCAGGGCGGCGTCATCGGCGTTCTTGAGGAAGTCCGCGCGTTTGGGTGCGAGCGCCCCGAGGTATTCACGGTTCACGTCGTAGACAGAACGCGCGCCCTCGAGCCGCATGACCTCGCCCTGGGGCGTGCAGTGGGTCTCCTCGACCGACAACAGGTCGAGTTCGGGTTCCGTGATGGGTTTGTCGACGCCGGTCAGCCATCGGGCGAGCCAGCGGACGGCCGCCTCGCGCTGGGACGTGTCGTAGTTGTGTTCGGCGTCATTCTCGAGGATGTCGACCCGCTCGGAGAAGCCGAGGCGCGTGTACAGGCGTTTAGCGTACCGGAAATTGACCCAGGTGGCGTTGATGTCGAAGAA
>JAAYAQ010000609.1 GCA_012719295.1 Candidatus Hydrogenedentota bacterium
CGTCCTGCTCACGGCGGTTGCCGCGGCGGCCACGGCCGTTCCAGCGGCCTTCGCCGGAGAAGACGCCCCTCCCGGGCGGGCCCGCATCGCTCCCTCGGTCGTCCATTTGGCGCCGGGCCAGCAGCAACAGTTTAAAGCCGTGATGCTGCAGACGCGCCTGAAAGGCGCCACGACGGCCCAAAACGTCACGTGGTCCGTGAACGCGATTCCGGGGGGCGACGACACGGTTGGCCGGATCAGCGCGGACGGCTTGTACACGGCCCCGGCCCGGAATCCCAAGCCGCGGGAAGTTCACATTTGCGCAGACGTGCCCGAGGCCGCAAACCGGCGCCTGTTTGCGACGGCGCTGTTCGAAGGGGAAGGCACCCATTACCAGAGTCTGTCGCAGTGGAGCGAATTGATCGCGCAGCCGGTGCACCTCAAAGACCCCCATTGCCTCGCCGTGGATCGCGCCGGCAACCTGCTCATCGCGGACTATGACGGGTCGCGCGTCCACCGATTCACCCCCGACGGCACGTACCTGGGCGAACTGGGCCTGGGCTCGGGGGAAGCGCCCGGCTACGTCATCAAGCCGCGGGTGATTCAGGTGGATCACGAGGGCAACATCTTCGTGAGCGATCAGAAAAAGAACCGGCCGCGCATCCAGGTATTCACCCACGAAGGCCAGTTTCTCCGCACGTTCGGCGACAAGGGCATCGGGCCGGGCCAGCTCCTGCGCGCGCACGGCCTCGCCTTCGACTCGAGCCGCCGCCTGTACGTGGTGGATGTGGACGCGATGCGGATCAACGTCTACGACCACAACGGCGCCTTCCTGCGGACCTGGGGTCATGACGGGCCCGGCCTGGGCGAATTCAACGCGCCCCACGGCATCGCCATCGACGCCAATGACGACGTGTTCGTCGTGGGGTATTACGGCCCGTGCCAGAAATTCACGCCCGACGGGAAACTGCTCCGTGTGTTTGCCGAACCCGATCCGCCCGACAGCGCCGTCTATTTCCACAGCATCAGCGTAGACCGCTGGGGCAACGTGTACCTCACGGTGCGGGGTGCGGGCGGGTACGGCGGCGCCATCGAAGATACCCAGGGCAATCATGTGAGCGTCATGAAATACAACAACAACGGCGATTTTGTGGCCAGCCTGACCCTGAACGTCGACGCACACGCCGAAAACTGGTCTACGGTCGACGAAAACGGGATTGTGTACAGCATCTTCGTTGGGAACGAGCGTATGGGGGTGGAGATCTCGGCGCCGAGATAACCTTGGGGGAGTGCCCGCCGCCTGTCCCGCCTGAAAGGAGCCGTTTATGCGTCTGTCGTTGAACCGGTGGTTGCTTGCGGGTTCTGTTGCATGCGTGCTCGCCCTCTGGCCGCGGGGCGGCTCGGCGCAGACCGTGGAAACCGGAACGCCCGCGGGCCGGGCCGGCATCCGCCCCGCCCTTGTTCAGCTGGCTCCCGGCGAAACGCAGCAGTTCCGGGCGGTGTTCGAACCGCAATGGCTGCACGAAGCGTACGTCGCCGGCGAGGTGTCCTGGGCCGTGAACGGCATTCCGGGCGGCAACGACACGCTGGGCGCCATCGACGGCGAAGGCGTGTACCGGGCGCCAAACGAGGCGCCGCGCCCCTGTGAAGTTCACATCTGCGCCACGGTCGACCGCGCGGAGAATCCGCGGCTCTGGGCAACGGTCCTCATCGGCTCCGGCGCACCGGCCTACGAACTCGTGGGCCAATGGCAGGAACCCGCGGACGGCTCCGGGCAGCTCAAGGATCCGCTGGACATCGCCGTCGATCGCTCGGGCAACCTGCTCATAAGCGACGGGGGGCATTCGAAGGTGCTCCGGTTCACCCCCGAAGGCGAGGCCCTGGGCGGCGTGGGCGAACCCGGCGGCAACACCCCCGGACATTTCGGCGAGCTTCGCAACGTTGACGTGTCGCCCGACGGCAACATCGTCGCCTGCGATATGCGCACGGGCCCCCCGCGCATTCAGGTGTTCGACCCTGACGGCGCGTTTCTTCATGCCTTCGCGCAGAAAGGCATCGGCCCCGGACAGATCATGCAGCCGCAAGGCGTCGCCTTCTCCCCGGCCGGGCGCATCTACGCCGCCGATTCAGACAACATGCAGGTGAACGTGTATGAAAACGACGGCGCGTTCGTTGAATCCTGGCGGCGAAACGGCGTACGGCCCGGCGACTTGAACGAGCCGTATGGCGTCATCGTGGATGCCAACGGGGACGTGTTCGTGCCCAACTATTACGGCCCATGCCAGAAATTCACCGCGAACGGCGAATTCGTCCTGGCCTTCGGACAGCCCGACCCGCCCGACGGACTCGTGGCCATCACCAGCATCTGCGGCGACCAATGGGGCAACGTGTACCTGGCCGTGCGCGACACGGCCGGACTGGTCCAGAATTCCGCCAAGCCCGAGCCCCGGCCCGCCCGCATCATGAAATTCAACAACAGCGGTTGCCTGGTAACGAGTTTCTTCCTCTGGGAGGACGAGCGCGGCGAGAACAAAATGGCCGTCGACGCGAACGGACGGCTCTATGTGCTGTTTAAACGCGTGGATGCGCTCGGCGTCGCGATCTTTGAGGAACGCTGACCGGTTCGTTGCAGCGCCGGCGCGGTCAGGTGTCCGCATGGAGCAGATGCCGGCCCGCGTACGAAAGGAGCAGGGAGATGGTTCCAGCGGTTCGTTTCCGAGCTGATATCCGCGCCGCACGCCGGGTGGTCTTCCTGGCGGGGCTGCTCATCCCGGGCCTCGCCCTGGCTGCGGCGAATCCCGTGGTCCAGAAATCATCCGTTCGGATGCAGGAGCTGGACCGGCATGTCGAGGCGGACCTGTTCCAGCCCGATTTCCTGGTCGGCGACAGCAATTACCACGCGCTCACCGTGGCCTCCGACGGCAACGTCCATTTCGTCATCAATACGCACAATTTCGATTTCGGATGCCGGTACTACATCTTCAACCCTGCAACCGAGGCCATCACGCTCGTCGGGAAACTGGACGAGGTGCTTCAGGAGCCAGCCGCGACCCACGTCCCCCAGGGCAAGGTGCATACGCCCCTTGTTGAACACCAGGGCAAACTCTGGTTCACGACGCACACGTCGCATTACCACGGCGAACTTCCGGAATTCGATTCCAAAGGCAAGGCGCCATACAGCGGCGGCCGCTTTGTGAACTACGACCTGCAGACCGGCCAGTTCACCGACGTCGCCCGCGGCGTCCCGGGCGAGGGCATCATCACCATGGCGATGGACACGCAGCGCGAAGTGCTCTACGGCCTGACGTGGCCGTCGGGCATCCTGCTCACATACGACATCGCGAAGCAGGAAATGCGCTGCTGGGGCGGCGTCCAGGGCCGTGGCGAATGGGGCGAACACCCCTGGGAATGGGATCGCGTCTGCCGTACGCTCGGCGTGGCGCCCTCCGGCGAGGTCTACGGCTCCACCATGTACGGCAGGATATGGAAATTCGATCCCGCCGCCTACAACGCGGTGACCTACATTCACGGGCTGGATCTGGCCCGCCTGCCCGTGTCCCAGTCCGCCGTCGAGACCCAACGGGGCGATTTCCAGTACAACTGGCGCGTCATCGACTGGAACCCGGCCACGAAGAGCTTCTGGGGAATCACCTGGGAGACCACCACCCTGTTCGAGTTTGACCCTGCCGCAAACTATCTCCGAACCGTGGACGAGATGCGGCCCGGCGCCTATCGCGGCATGCCGCGCAATCCCGAGATCAGTCAACTGGGTTTCATGCTGGGACCCGGCAACACCCTCTTCTACCTCGCCCACGGGCCCGAAGTTGCCCTGGACGGCCGCCCCGCCGCGCAGTCCGGTTTGTACCTGCTCACCTACGACATCCAGCGCGAGGAGCTCACCAACCACGGGCCCATCCTGTCCCGCGACGGGCGCCGCGTGTTTTTTTCAGAGAGCATCGCCATCGGCGGCAAGGACGAGCACATCTACACGGTGGCCTGGGTGGAAGTGATTGATCCCGCCCGGCGCGACGAAATTGCCAAAGCGCGCGCGTTCGGGCCCGCCGAGACCGCCCAGATGGTTTACGAGATCCTGCTGGTCCGCCTGCCTCCCTGGCAGCGGTTCGTCCGCGGGAATTGAGCCCAGAACGGGTCCAGGCGGCAGCCGGACCCGCTACGGCAATCTCTTGACCTTGAGATTGCGGAATTCAATCCGGAAGCCTTCGCCTTCGACTCCCACGAGGCCCTTCGGACGGCCGCAATCCGCGACCTGGCAGGTCACGGCGCCGTTGACCCACAGCGTCAACGTTTTTCCGCGCGCGGTGATCTCGAGGGTGTTCCATTCGCCCGCGGCCTTTACCCGGCCTTCCTTGACCTCCTCCGTGGTGGTGAAGAACCTCTTCTGTCCGTCGGGCCCGGGCGTTTCACCGAACAGGTACCCGCCGGCGGCGTCGCCTATCTGGGCCTGGTGCCAGATGGCTCCATCGGTGGAGTTTCGCACATACACCCCGCTGTTGTATCCACTCTTGCCCTCGACTTTGGTGTAGCGGAATTCAACGTGAAACACGGCATCACCAAACTCCCGGTTGCACAAAAGCATGTCGTGCCCGCCGTCGCCCTCGCAGACGAGTATCTTCCCCGATTCATCCATGTGCCACTGCTGCTTGCCGAGCGGCTCGCCGGGCGGCACCGGCACCCGCGACCATCCGTTCAGGTCGGCGGGCGGCATGATGCTGATCCAGCCCGACGGCTCCGATTCCAGGGCACTCGGCGTCGGCTCCGCGGCGCCGAGACTTCCCGCCACTACGACGGCCAGCAGCAGCAACCCCGGGCTGCACCCGGCAAAGCGGCGGCGCGCGGCATCATGCAACGTGGTCGTGCCGCATGCCCGTCCCCCGGGTGATTGTGCCTCCAGGCCCGATTGGATGTTACGGCGGCCCAAATTGCCTGCGTTTTCACGATGCATTGCCGTCACTCCTTTCCTGTTGGCGGTTCGGCAAGGAACCGGAACCGGTACGCCATGGACAACGCCTGCCCGGGCGCGACTTCCTGTTCCTGCGAAAACAGTTCGAGGTTCACCTGCTGGTATTGGGGACGCCACCACAATTGCGGGGATTTGACACAGTCAGGCGGGTAATCGATCCGGACACCCGCCTTGACCTCGTGATTGAAATACGCGAATCCGCCGCCCCGCGCACGGAGCATCCTGTCCTTATCCGGCCCGCTGTTGCCCGCCCAGTCGCGGTTAATCTTCTCCCACTCCTCCGCCTTGATGTACACACTCACGACGTCCGAGTCCGTCGAGCCCGTAAAGGCGTCAAATTCCGGCCGCACGCGGAATTGCAGAAGTTTCGGGGCCGGGCCGCGATGATGTATGTGCGATTCGAACGCGATGACTTCGTCCTGCAACCGGATGACACGTTCCACGGTGGAGCCGTCGTCAAGCGAACGGTGGAGCCGGATGCGGTCAGCGTCCGCCTCCCCTTCAAAGGCCGTGAACGCATTGGAAGCCAGGCCCATCTGCCCGACCTCGTCAAGCGCCCCCTGAAGAATGTTATCGCGGAGGATTGCGGGAAGCAGGCACCGTCCGGTGGGCTTGTGGAACATCTCCACCAGCTTTCCGTTCTGTTCCGGCAGCACCGTCAGCCGCCATGTCCCGTTTTCGATGCGGAGCGCGGGCATCGACTCCATTTTCACGAGGCGGTCAAAATACTCCTGCGCGGAAAGCTGTTCCGACACCATCGTCATGCCGTATTGTTTGCACAAGGCGATGTACCGCGGCACAAGACCGCGGTACGGTTCCGGCCAGTCGCGTCTGCAGATTCCGTTCTCGACGCGCCACGGATACCCGTTGACAAGGATGAGCGTCCGGTACGCGGGTATGGAGGCTTTCTCGACGCGGGCCCGAACGGCGTCGCTTCTGGCGGCCGCGAGCGCCTGGTCGAACAGGGCCATGGC
>JAAYAQ010000610.1 GCA_012719295.1 Candidatus Hydrogenedentota bacterium
CACGCGCCCCCGCACCCCAAGCCCGCTCCCGCGACGACGCCCCCCGAACCTGACCCCTCCCCGCATCCGCCTCGAGATAGCCCACCCCGGCCATCGCCGGGCGCCACCCCCGCGCCAGTCGATCCCAAGGCGGCGCTCCCAGGGGCAGCGCATCAAAAACATGCCCGCTTCCCCGTCTGTGCCGGCCGTGGCCCAGACGGATGCGGGCAGACAAAAAAAAGCCCCCAAACCTTTCGGCAGGGAGCGATAGGGGCGCTGCAAGCAGCGGAGCCCACCGTGATGATTCCCGTAAGGGAACCCCCTTACTGTGATTTGATGGAATCACCGCTCAGGTATACTATATAGTATAATAGACGCTCAGGGGCGCATTGTCAACAGCAAAAAAGCGTGTTCGGGGGGAGACTATGGACACCGTCGACAAGTATTCCGTGCTCGGTCTTGATTTGGGGTCAAATTCGGTCGGGTGGGCGCTGCTCGAATACACCAACGGCCAGCCCACCGGCCTGACCGACTGCGGCGTGCGCGTCTTCGATGCCGGGACCGAGGGCGACGTCGAGTCCGGCAAAGATACCGCACGCGGCGTCGAGCGGCGCGAAGCCCGTCAGCGCCGCCGCCAATGCGAACGCCGCGGCCGCCGCATCGAAAACCTCGCCTGCCTCTTGAGCCGTAACGGGCTCCTCCCCAAAGGCGCCATGCGCAAGCCTGAGGAGCGCAACCGGCTTCTCCAGGCCCTCGACCGAGACATCTACACCAAATACCGCGAGGCGGGGCAGCCGGGCAAAGCCACCGTTTCCGTGCTCGACCAACTCCCCTATTTCCTCCGCTGCCGCGCCCTCGACCATCCCCTGGACCCGCACGAGCTCGGGCGCGCCCTCTACCACCTCGCGCAACGCCGGGGATACCTCAGCAACCGCAAGTCGGGCAAGCAAGACGAGGACAAAGGAACCGTGGAGCCCGCCATCAACGAGCTGCGCGAACGCATGGCCGCCGGGGGCGTGCGGACCCTCGGCGAATTCCTCTCCCGGGTGGATCCCGTCAATGAACGGCGCATACGGCAACGCTGGACCGCGCGCGACATGTATCTCGACGAGTTTGAGGCCATCTGGGAGGCGCAACGCCCCCATCACCGCGGACTGCTCTCCGATGCGCTGAAAAAACAGATCGCAGACGCCATCTTCAATCAGCGCCCGCTCAAGAGCCAGAAAGGCCTCATCGGCGGTTGCGATCTGGTCCCCGGAAAAAAGCGCGCCCCGAAAGCCCTGCTCATCTCCCAGCGCTTCCGCATGCTCCAGAAGGTCAACGACCTCGAGGTCATCTATTCCGACGAGTCCCACCGGCATCTCACCGGCGAGGAACGCGCACGCGTGCTCGAAGAAATGGAACAGCATGCCAAACTGACGTTTAAAGGGATTGCCAGGCTGCTCAAGCTGCCCAAGGGCGTCGAGTTCAATTTCGAGCGCGGGGGCGAGAAAGATCTTCCCGGCAACAAAACCGCCGCCGCGCTGCGCGCCGTGTTCGGCGACCGGTGGGACAGCTTCTCCCGCGAACAGCAGGATGCCGTGGTCGGCGAGGTCATGGGTATCGAAAAGGCCGAGACCCTCGAACGGCGCGGCCGCGACGCCTGGGATCTTGACCACGAAGCCGCCGCCGCGTTCGGCAAGGTGCACCTCGAATCCGGCTACATGGCCCTCTCCCGCGAAGCCATGCGCACCGTCCTGCCCCTCATGGAACAGGGAATCCCGTACGCCACCGCGCGCGACCAGGCGTTCGAGGGCAACTGGGCCCGAAACGTGCTCGACCACCTTCCCGGCGTGAGCGAGGCCTGCAACACCATCCGCAA
>JAAYAQ010000611.1 GCA_012719295.1 Candidatus Hydrogenedentota bacterium
AAGCACCGGTCTCTGGGGACGCCGGGCGGCCACACGCTCGGCCAGGCGGCGGGGCCCGCGCTTCATGCGCTGCGCGCCGCCAGGTTGACGGGGGATCCCGAGCTCGCCGCGCAGGCCCTTGACGCCATGAAGCAGATGGAACGCTACGAGGTTCCCCGGGGGGCGCAGATGTGGGAGTGCCCGCTCTACCAGCCCGATATCCTCGCGGCCGGGCAAGCGGTTCGCGCCTACTGCGAGGCGTACCGGTTGACGGGCGAGCCCGCGCATCTGGCGCACGCCCGGTACTGGGCCTGGACCGGCCTGCCGTTCGTCTACATGTGGGAGATCGAAGGCATTCCTACCATGTCCCACAACGTGATCGCCGTGTTTGGCTCGACCTTCTACACCCATTCGTGGCTCGGCCTGCCGGTGGTGTGGTGCGGGCTGGTCTACGCCTACGGCCTGCAGGATCTGGCCGAATTCGACGATTCCTTCCCCTGGAAGACGGTCGCGGAGGGAATTCTGATGTCGGCCATGCGCCAGCAGTATACGAACGGACCCAGCAAGGGCTGCTACCCGGATTCGTGGAACATGGTGCGGAACGGCCCCAACCCCGCGGATATCAACCCCGAGAACATTCTGGTGAACGGGTTCCGGTTGCGGGGCCAGTCGCCTGAGATCCGCTCGGTCCGGTTCGAGGGCCCGGGCGGCCTGCCGGTGTTCCTGAATTCGCCCGCGGTGATTGTCCGCAGCGACGCGGGTCTCCAGGATGGACGGCTGGACTTCACGTTGCGCGACATGTACGCGCCCGCTACGCACACATACCTCGCGCCAGTGGCCGAGCCGCGATCGGTCACGGGGGCAGGGGAGCGCGTGTCCAGTTCCGAGGCAATGCTGGCTGCCGAAAGCGCCTGGCTGTATGACGCGGAACTCCAGGGTCTTATACTGAAGCATTCCATGAAGGGAGCCGAGGTCGCGTGCGAAATTCTCTGGTAGACGAGAACGGGTGATGGAACCGTATCGGAACGAGCTCTTCCTGCGCGCCGCCCGCGGAGAACGGACCCACCGCCCGCCGGTCTGGTTGATGCGGCAGGCCGGACGGACGGATCCCGAATATAACGCGCTCAGGGACACGGCGGGGCTTCCGCTTGAAGCGTTGTTTCGGAATCCGGAACTGGCCGCCCGGATCTCCCTGCTCCCCAGGCGCATCGGCGTCGACGCGATCATTTACTTTCAGGACATTCTGACGCCGCTCGCCCCGATGGGCGCACCGTTCCTCTTTCGTCCGGGCCCCGTGCTGGAAACCCCGTTGCGGGAAGCGCACGACTTCGAAGCGCTGCACGACTACGATGTGGCGCGGGCGCTTCCGTTCATTTCTGAGATCTTCCGCATCATCCGGCGGGAGCTCGACGGCGACATGCCGGTGCTGGGGTTTGCGGGAGCGCCGTTTACGCTGCTGGTGTTTCTGGCCGAAGGCGGGAGCTTCGGAAAAGAGGCGCCCAGGGCCAGACGCTTTCTGGCGGAGCAGCCCCGCTCCGCCCATGCGCTGCTGGGAACCTTGACGCAGGTCACGATAGACTACCTGAACCTCCAGATCGAAGCGGGCGCGGACGCCGTGCAGCTGTTTGAATCCGCCGCCCCGGTCATCGATGCCGCTGCCTACCGCGAGTTCGCATTGCCGTATCAGCAACAGGTCTTCGACGCCATACGCGGAACGGCCCCCACCATCGCGTTTGCGCGGGATATCGAAGACCTTCGCCTGCTCGATGCGTCCGGGGCGGACATCCTGAGTCTGCCGGCGCAGCTGACGATTGCGGAGGCGCGGAGACAGGTAGGCGCCGAACGGCGTGTGCAGGGCAATCTCGATAACAGACTGCTCGCTGAAGGCTCTCTGGATGCCATTACCTGGGCCGCGCATGCGGTCATTGAATCCGGGGAATGCCGGGGGCACATCTTCAACCTGAACCACGGACTCCTGCGCCAGACGCCGTTCGAGCACGTGTGTCATCTCGTGGACACCGTGCGGCGGTGGGAAGACGCGCGAACGGCTGAAGCATAAGCGGGAACCGTGCAGCCGCCGGAGGAGCCGCCCGGTCGCGTGCTCAGGTCCAGTAGACGTATTTGAGGAAGGCGGCCTTGTCGGCGGGAGGCAGGGTGTCGAGGTTTTCTATCTCGTACCGGTTGTTGTCGAGGTCGAAAATGATGCGTCCGTTGGTGCCCATCTCGATCACGGTACGGCGCTCGTGGTTCTTTGTCAGAAACTCCATGACGCCCTTGTCGGTGTCGACCTCCCACGTGAGGAATCCGATGTCTTCCTTGATGGCGATGATCCTCGAGATGTAATGGATGAAATAGCGTTTGGTGAGTTCGTTGCCGATGGCGAGACTGCAACCCGCGTCGAGTTCCTTGATCCGGCGAATGACGCCGATCTCCTTGTGTTCAAGCGCGGACTCGCCGATCCACAGCGCGATGAACTCGCTCGGGCAGGACGTGGGAAAGCAGCGGTACGCCCGCACATGCTGGTAGACCTCGTCGCGGTACACCACGCGCATGCCGCCCTCGTCTTTGGAATACAGGTGGAGATGCGCGGGGTCGAGATACCGGATGCAGGGGACCGCCGGCCGCGGGCGCTCCGCGCCCTGTTCCTGGGGTGGGGCCGGTTCGGAAGTCTCGGCCTTCACGGTTTGGGCTTTCTCGATCTCTTCCGTGGCTTTAAGGTTGTCGACGCTGATGGCCCGGTCGCTGGTCAGTTGCGCCTGGATCTCGACCAGTTTCTTGTAGATGCCGTTCAGGGCCAGCAGTTCTTCGTGCGTGCCCTGCTCCCGTATGAGGCCTTCCTCGAACACGAGGATGCGGTCGCAATTGCGCAGGGTACTGAGCCGGTGGGCGATGGCGATGGTCGTGCGGCCGAGGCTCAGGGCTTCCAGCGCCTTCTGGATCTCGCGTTCCGCCAGGGTGTCCACGCTCGAGGTGGCCTCGTCGAGAATCAGGATCCGGGGGTTGTGCAGGAGGGCGCGCGCAATGGCCACGCGCTGGCGTTCGCCGCCGGACAAGCCCGAACCGTGTTCGCCCAGCCGCGTGTCGTAGCCGTCGTGAATGCGCGTGATGAACATGTGCGCGTTGGCCGCCAGGGCCGCATCCAGAATGCGCTCAGGAGCCACGCGCGGGTTGCCGTAGGCGATGTTCTCGGCGATGGTGCCGGGAAACAGAAACGGGTCCTGGGCAACCAGGCCGACCTGGCGGCGGAGGCAGAGTTTCTTGATCTTCTGGATATCGATGTTGTCGATGGTGACCTGCCCCTCCTGGGGGTCGTAGAACCGCATGATCAGGTTGATCGTGGTGGACTTTCCGCTGCCGCTGTGGCCGACGATGCCCAGCATTTCGCCGGGGTTAATCCGGAAGCTCACGTCGTGCAGAATCGGAATGTGAGGATCGTATCCGAACGTGACATCGCGGAACTGGATTGCCCCCTGGATCTCGATTTCGATGGCATCGTCGGACTCCTCGATCTCGGGGGTTTCATCGAGCACTTCGAATACGCGGTGGGCCTGGGTCGTAAACGACGTAAACCAGGTGGACATCTGGGTCAGGGCGTTCAGGGGCGAGTAGAAAAGCGTCAGGTAGCCCAGGAACGCCAGCAGGGTGCCCAGGGTCAATTCGTCGGAGTGCGCCTGGATCAGCGCGGCGGACTTCACGCCTTCGGAAGCCAGGCTCGCGGCGTGGGCGTCGATAATGGCCTTGCCGCCCAGCAGCCAGACAAAATAGCTGCCAAGCTGGAACAGCCAGCTGATGAACGGGGTGAACCGGGCCGTCGACAGATTGACGCTCATGCCCGCGTCGCGGAAATTGGCGCTGTAGCGGTCGAATCGCCGGGCTTCGCGGGCTTCCTGGGCAAAGGCCTTCACCACGCGCACCCCGTTCAGGCTGCCGTGAAGAATATTGGCCAGACTCGAGCGCGTGGTCCAGTACTTGCGCCAGCGCGGGATGATCCGCCGGTAATAGATCGCGGTGAATACCATGACGAAGGGTGCGGGCATGACCGCCCACAGCATCAGCTGCCAGTTGGTTGCCAGCATGATCGCCGCGACGCCAATGACCAGGAGAATCTGGTAACCGAAACCCGAAGTCAGCTGGTTGATGAATCCCTGCAGCACTTCGATGTCCTGGCTGCACCGCGTCATGAGCTGGCCGACGGGATGCGTGTCGTGATACCGGACCGCCAGGTCTTCCAGTTTCAGGAACACTTCTTTCCGGAGGTCGTACCCCAGCCGGTTGGCAAGCCAGGCGGCCAGGCTTTCCCGCAACCACAACACGATCGCGGCCGAAAGCGTCGTGACCGCAAGGGTCGCCACAACGAGATAGAGCAACTCGCGTTTTGAGTCCACTCCGAACGCATCAGCGAACACGCCAAGCCACCGCGGCACGGGCTGTTCGCCAAAGACGTTGTCCACGAGCACGCGGGTCAATTGCTGGGGAACCATCTGAAGCATGATGGTCACGACAACCAGAACCATGGCGATCGAGGCGTAGGGCCAGTAATCCCGAACGCGTGACAGAAACCGCAGGAATACCAGTCCGCGCTTGACGCATTTCGGGCAGATCTTCATCCGTTTTTCGGGCACCGGGCGTCCGCACTTCTGGCAGCGTCCAACCAGAACCTCTTCGTCCCCTTTGCCCATCGAGACCTGTTTGCCTGCCGAGAGACTCTTGAGAAGCGAGGCGATCTTGTTGAACTTCTCGGCATTGCGGTTGGAAAAGCGGGCCAGTTCCTCGAAGACGCCGTTGACCTTGATTTCGAGGAAGCCCGAACCGACCCGCGTGTCTGTGCGGACGGTCTCGACGTCCGCCAGGGCCACTTCCTTGAGGGTGATGGGTTCGCCGTGCGCGTCGTCGAGGGCAAACACGAAGGCGTGGGCGTGTGTCGCCACGACCCAGGACTCCGCGTACTCGCCGGCAATGTCGAGGTCGGTGACGGCGGCGACGATGATGTCGTCTCCGGTGATGCCACGGTCGAGGAGTTCGCTGCGTATCGAGGCCGGAACGGGCCGGCGGATGTGGGTGGTGTCTGGTTCAAGCATAGGGCAAAACCAAGCAGGTCAAACGGTTGTAAATGGAACGACAAGGCGTGTGCCCCGGAGCGATACCGGCTAAGGGGCATTATGAGGCCGCATGCTACTCTCGGCCCATGGCGAAGTCAAGGCAAAAGGGTTCGTCTTCAACGAGTTATCTCTCGCAACGCCGTTTGGGGATGGTCGCATCGGCAACTCTGCATCTGCTATGATACGGTATCGTGGGTTGCGGGTTCCGGCGGTTTGCGCGCGGTCTGCACCGCGATGCGGAACCCGTGCTGGCGCGCGTGCCGGCCGCGGAACAGGCGACAATACGGATTCCCGTTGTGGGACCAGTCGAAAACCAACATCGAGGCAGGGATGAAAGCTATGGCGGAAATAGGGTACGGCATCATCGGTTGCGGGAACATTGCCCCCATGCATGCGGAGGCGATTCAGAAAGTCGAAGGGGCGCGGCTGGTCGCGGTGTCGGATGTGGTTGAACAGAACGCGCGGAAACTGGCCGAGCGTTTCGGGGCGACCCCGTACAGCGATTATCAGGAGCTCCTGAAACGGGATGACGTCCATGTCGTAAACCTGTGCATCCCCAGCGGCTTGCGGGCCGAGGTCGGCGCCGCCTGCGCCCGGGCCGGGAAACACATCATTTCCGAAAAGCCCCTTGAGGTGAACACGGAACGAATCGATGCGCTGCTGCGGGCGGTCGATGAAGCGGGCGTACAACTCGCGTGCATTTTCCAGAACCGTTTCGCGGACGGCGCGGGGCTGGTCAAGCAAGCGCTTGACGAGGGGCGGTTTGGCAAGCTCGTGCTGGGCGATGCGTATATCAAGTGGTACCGGTCGGACGACTACTACAAGAGCGGTTCGTGGCGGGGCACGCGGCGCCTGGATGGCGGCGGCTGCCTGATGAATCAGGGCATCCATCAAATCGATTTGTTGCTGTGGTTCTTCGGCCCGGTGAAGAGCGTGTTCGCACGCACCAACCTGGTGGGGCACGAGGGGCTTGAGGTGGAAGACCTGGCGTGCGCCATCATCGAGTTTCAGAACGGTTCCATGGGCGTCATCGAAGGCAGCACCGCGGTGTGGCCGGGGCATCCGGCACGCCTCGAGGTGCACGGCGACCAGGGCGGCGCCGTGCTGGAAGACGGAATCCTGCGCTTCTGGCAATTCAAGGATGAACGTCCCGAGGATGAGACCATTCGTGCCCAGATGCCTGTGACCGCGCCCGGCGCGGGAGCGTCAGACCCGCTTGCCAACGTGACCTGCGAAGGACACCGCCGGCAGATTGAGGATTTTACAGACGCCATCAGGCATAATCGTGCGCCGAAAATCGATGGCAAGGAAGGCCGGCGTTCCGTTGCGCTGATCGAAGCCATCTACGAATCGGCGCGGACGGGCAGCCCCGTCACACTGTGACGCAGAGCCGCACCCGTCATCCACAGAGAACGACCAGATATCGGCAATCGGCCGCCTGTCGAACCGCTTCCGGTATCGTAACGGTCCCGCAGGGACCAGGAGATAGAGCGATGCATAGTCGGTGTGAAGCGAAAATGTGGGCCATTGTGCCGGTGTTTGGTGCACTGCTGCTCGCCGTGGTGTCGATGTCCGGAGCCTTCGCGGCTGAGGGTGAGGCGGATGCGCCGGC
>JAAYAQ010000612.1 GCA_012719295.1 Candidatus Hydrogenedentota bacterium
ACGAAAGCGCCCGCATTTCCCGAACGACATGCGTGGTGTCGAATGTGAGTGGCCGAAAGCTCAGCCCGGACATCAGCAGCGCGCCCAGATCCAGACCCGCGGGAACGAAAGAAAACGGGATGAACGCCGCACCCAGATGGAGTCCCGTAGGCACGAAAGAAAATGGGATTCGCGCTACGTACGAATTGAGTCCCGTAGGGACGGCAGATAATAGCCCACCACTTCAGTGGTGGGAACCACCGTATCCCTCAAACCACGAGTCCCGGAGGGACGAAAGACCATAGGGCCACCGAAATCCAAACCGTGTGGGACCGGCGCCCTCGCCGGTCATCCGAACGGGGACACGTTGTCGCACCGGGGCTGCGCTTGGAACATGTCCCCGTTCTTGTCCGAGCAATCGAACGGGGTTCTCAATCTCTGTGCTCTTCCTCTGAGGCCTTCAGACCTCCTTATCGAGATGAGACGTTCGGGGGACCTTGATGCTCTCCGCACAACCGGCTATCGTATCGGATACCGGACCAGACAAACGGACGTACGGCACGCACTGACAAGGGGAATCCATGAGCCACATTTCACGCCGCGCATTTCTGGGCGCCGCCAGCGCCGCGTTGTGGGCCGCCCCGGCTTCCCGCGCCTTCTCCGCCGCGGACACCGGCAGACCCAACATCGTGTTCATTCTGATTGACGACATGGGCTGGCCGGATACGGGCTGCTACGGCAACCGCTTTAACGAGACACCCCACATCGACGCGCTGGCGGCACAGGGAATGCGCTTCACCGACGCCTACGCGGCCTGCCCCGTCTGCTCGCCCACGCGCGCCAGCATTATGGCCGGCCAGTATCCCGCCCGTGTGGGCATCACCGATTTTATCCCCGGCCACCAGCGGCCCTGGGCCAAACTCCAGGTCCCGGTGAACCGTACCCAGCACCTGCCGCTGGAGATCGTGACCGTCGCGGAGTCCCTCCAGGCGGCCGGGTACACGTGCGGTCATTTCGGCAAATGGCACCTCGGCGGGCGCGACCATTTCCCCGATGTCCAGGGATTCGATTCGTGGCGGGTCGTCGAAGGGCGGCATTTCAAGTTCACGACGGTTCCGCCCATGGACGTGGGCGAGGATGCCTATCTCGCCGAATTCCTCACGGAGCACGCGGAAGTTTTTCTCGAACAGAACCGGGCCCGGCCCTTCTTCCTATACCTGGCCCATTTCGCGGTCCACGTGCCCATCGAGGCGCGCCAGGAACTGGTCGAGAAATACGAGAAGAAACCCAGGCCGGACACCGGCGTAAACAATCCCGTCTATGCCGCCATGGTCGAACATGTCGACCACAGTGTGGGACGGATCCTGGCCAAGCTGGAGCAACTCGGTCTCACGCGCAATACCGTCGTGATATTCACGTCCGACAACGGCGGACTGCGGCTGCGGTACGACCTCCAGGGACCGCTGGTCTCGAGCAATGCGCCGTTGCGCGAGGAAAAGGGCACACTCTATGAAGGCGGCATCCGGGAACCGTTGATCGTGCGCTGGCCGGGCGTGGTCGAACCGGGCAGCACCTGTGCCGTGCCCGTCAGCAGCGTCGACTTCTATCCCACGCTTGTTGATATCGCAGGCGGCGCGCTCCCGGCCCGCCAGCCCCTCGACGGGCTGAGTCTTCGCGTCCTGCTGGAACAGCGCGCGGGACTGGACCGCGACGCGATCTACTGGCACTATCCCCATTACCACCATTCCACGCCGGCCGGGGCCGTGCGCGCCGGGGACTGGAAACTCATCGAGTTCTTCGAAGACGGCCGCCTCGAATTGTATAAGCTCGCCGAGGATATTTCCGAATCGCGCAATCTTGCCGCGTCCATACCGGCCAAAGCCGCCGAATTGCGCGAGAAACTCGCGGCATGGCGCCGCCAGGTCAACGCGGCCATGCCCGTGCCCAATCCGGATTACGACCCCGCCCGCGCGCACGAGTGGGGCCCGCCAATCCGCGTG
>JAAYAQ010000613.1 GCA_012719295.1 Candidatus Hydrogenedentota bacterium
GCAGACGGCCGGCGGAGACCCTCTGTGCGGACGGTCTCCCGCAACACCGGCCCCGTTCAGAATCACACGGCCTGCGCCAGGACATTTCGGAACGTGAGCTCGCCGTTCCTGGCTTCCGCCACCACGTGGTCCCCCTCTTTGACGCGTCCCTGCAGGATCTCGAGCGCCAGAGGATCCAGGACCATGCGCTGGATGATGCGTTTCAGCGGACGTGCGCCATAGGCCGGATCGTATCCGCGTTCGGCGAGCAGGTCGCGCGCCTCGGGCGAGAGGTCCAGCGTGATCCGCATGTCCTGCAGCCGTTTGGACAGCCGTTTGAGCTGCACGTCCACGATCCTGCGGATGTGGTCCCGGCCCAACGCGTGGAACACGACGATGTCGTCGACCCGGTTGAGAAACTCCGGCCGGAAATACTGCCGCAGCGTCCGCAGCACTTCCTCGGTCTTCTCTTCCTGCGAACCGCCCGCGCGATGGAACACCTCGCTGCCCAGGTTGGACGTCATGATGACAATCGTGTTCTTGAAGTCGACCGTGCGGCCCTGGCTGTCCGTGATCCGTCCGTCATCCAGCACCTGCAGCAGGACATTGAAGACTTCCGGATGGGCCTTTTCGATTTCGTCGAACAGGATGACGCTGTACGGACGCCGGCGTACGGCTTCCGTCAGTTGCCCGCCCTCTTCGTGCCCGATGTAGCCCGGCGGCGCACCGATCAGACGCGACACGGCATGCTTCTCCATGTATTCGGACATGTCGATGCGCACCATGGCGCGCTCGTCGTCGAACAGCAGGTCCGCCAGCGAACGGGCCAGCTCTGTTTTGCCGACGCCGGTGGGCCCCAGGAAGATGAACGAGCCGATGGGCCGCTCGGGTTCCTTCAAACCTGCGCGGGCGCGGCGCACCGCGTCCGACACCACGCGCACGCCCTCTTCCTGACCGATGACCCGTTCGCCCAGGCGTTCTTCCATCTTCAGCAGCCGCTGCATCTCGCCTTCCATCATGCGGGCGATGGGGATGCCGGTCCAGTCGGACACAATCTCGGCCACGTGCTCGTCGGTGACCTCTTCGTTGAGGAAGCTGCCCTCTTTCTGCAATTCGTGCAGCCGGGCGTTTTCGCGTTTGAGGTTGTTCTGCAGCTCGGTCAGCGTGCCGTAGCGCAACTTGGCCACGGTCTCGAGATCGCCCGCGCGTTCGGCGATTTCCTGCTGGCGTTTGGCCTCCTCGATCTCCCCGTTCACCCGGCGGATGGCCTCAATGACCTCCTTTTCGGCCTGCCATTTGGTCTTTTTGGCGCTGATGTCCTCCTTCAGTTCGGCCATCTCGCGTTCGATGGCTTCGCGCCGTTCGCGGCTGGGCTTGTCCCTTTCCTTCTTGAGCGCCAGATGCTCGATCTCGAGCTGGCGCAGGCGGCGTTCCTGGACGTCGATTTCGTACGGCATGCTGTCGACCTCGATGCGCAGGCGCGACGTCGCCTCGTCGATCAGGTCGATCGCCTTGTCCGGAAGAAAGCGGTCCGAAATGTAGCGGTCGCTCAGGGTGGCCGCGGCCACCAGCGCGGCGTCCTGAATGCGCACCCCGTGGTGCACTTCGTACTTCTCCTTGATCCCGCGCAGGATGGCAATCGTGCTTTCCACGTCCGGTTCGCCCACCAGCACCGGCTGGAACCGCCGTTCGAGCGCCGCGTCTTTCTCGATGTGTTTGCGGTACTCGTCGAGGGTGGTGGCGCCGATGCAATGGAGTTCGCCGCGGGCGAGGGCGGGTTTCAGCATGTTCGCGGCGTCCACGGCGCCCTCGGCGCCTCCCGCCCCGACCAGTGTGTGCAACTCGTCAATGAACAGCACGATCTCGCCGTCGCGTTCCTCGACTTCGCGCAGCACGGCCTTCATGCGGTCCTCGAATTCGCCGCGGAACTTCGCGCCCGCGATCAGGGCGCCGAGGTCCAGGGCGGCGACCTGTCTGCCCTTGAGATTCTCGGGGACGTCGCCGGCCACGATGCGCTGCGCCAGGCCCTCGACGATGGCCGTTTTGCCCACGCCCGGTTCGCCGATCAGCACCGGGTTGTTCTTGGTCCGGCGCGACAAGACCTGAATGACCCGGCGGATCTCGCTATCGCGTCCGATAACCGGGTCGAGCTTGCCCGCGCGCGCCAGTTGCGTGAGGTCGCGGCTGAACTTCGCCAACGCCTCGTAGGTGGCCTCCGCATTGGGATCGGTCACCCGTTGGGTTCCCCGGACTTGCTGCATGGCCGCCAGCAGATTCTCGCGGGTCGCGCCCCGGTCCCGCAGCAGCTCGCCGGCCGGATCCTCGCGCAGCGAGACCATGCCCAGCAGGATGTGCTCCGTGCTGAGGTACTGATCTTTCAGCGATTGCGCCTCGTTCCAGGCGGCTTCGAGCAGCCGGTTTGCCGCGCCGCCGAGGCCGGCCTGTGAGGCCGCGCCCGAGATACGGGGCAGCGATTGCAGTTTCTCCTCCGTGGCGGCGAGCACCGCCTCCGGCCGGAGGCCCAGACGCTGCAGAATCGACGGTACGGCCCCGCCTTCCTGCGCCACCAGCGCATGCAGGATGTGCAGGGGGCTGATCTCGGGATGCCGGTGCTGGGCCGCGGTATCCATCGCCGCCGACAACGCTTCCTGGGCCTTTATCGTCAATTTATCCAATCGCATGAGAAACTCCTCTCCTTACGGTGCGGTACGGTCTTCAACGCCCAGTGGAAACGCAACGTTTGTGCCAACGCGACCGGCTGATATGTAAGGATTTGAGGCGGTTCCCGGCCTCGGCATGCTCCAATCCGGCACGGGGCCGTTTCATTTTGCTACAAACAGAACGACGCCCGGCGATGGGTGCCGGGCGTCCACTGGGAAGTCTGGGTGACGTGTTTACCGCCGGTTGGCCAGGAGCAGCATGCGCAGGAGTTGAAGGACCGCCATCGCGGTCGACGCCACATAGGTCATGGCCGCCGCGGTGAGAACCTTGCGCGCGCCGGCGAGCTCCTCGTCGGTCAGGTACCCGCCGCTGGCCAGAGCTTTCACAGCGCGGCGGCTCGCGTTGAATTCGACGGGCAGGGTCAGCACGGTGAATCCCACGGCGGCGGCAAACAGGAGGATCGCAATCTGCATGATGGTCTGCCCCGTGCCCGGTCCCAGGAACATGCCGACCACAAAGATCGGGAACGCCAGGGTCGAGCCGATGGCGCACACGGGGTAAATGAAGTTCCGCGCCTGCAGCGGCGCATACCCGCTGGCGTGCTGAACCGCATGGCCGACTTCGTGGGCCGCAATGCCAAGCGCAGCCACGCTGCGCCCGTAGAAAATGTCCTGCGAAAGCCGCAAGGTGTGCGACCGGGGGTCATAGTGGTCCGTCAGCTGACCGGCCACCGGTTCGAGCGTCACCCCCGCGCCAAGCCCGCCGCGTTCGCCTGCCATGGCGACGCCGGCATCGCGCAGAATGTGCTGCGCCACCTCCGCGCCGGTGATTCCCCTGCGGTTGCCTATCTGGGCATAGCGGGCATAGGTCGACTTGACCTTCCATTGCGCCCACAGGGACAACAGCAGTGCCGGGATCACCAGCAGAAACGTCGGATCAGCAAACATGGGGAACATCATGGTAGGGTCTCCTCAGCCTTGTATCGAGTATACGTGCCACCGGCTCACGATGGCAACCCGCAAGAGGATGCGCAAATTCCATGCCGTAAGAGAAAGCGGCCCCGGATCAGTCTAATGCATTGTGGGCAATTGACTTGTGAAAACCGGCCGTCTTGCGGTGGCACAATTCGCCGC
The DNA here is from genome assembly GCA_012719295.1 of Candidatus Hydrogenedentota bacterium. Lineage (GTDB taxonomy): Bacteria > Hydrogenedentota > Hydrogenedentia > Hydrogenedentales > SLHB01 > UBA2224. The sequence goes on from JAAYAQ010000613.1 coordinate 3,774, forward strand.
ACTGAACTGTCTCAAATCGGGCCGTTTCCATCCAACTCAGGCGCGGTCCGCCACGTCCGGGCGTCTCATCCGCTTCCAGCGCGGATCCGGACAGTGGACAGATACCCGGTGTGGTCGCTGAGTCCCACTGTGCCTCCGGGCACGGCCACTTCGGCCTTAATCGGGACGGTGTCGAGCGCCTCGAAGGTGAAGCGGTCGTTCCGGACCGCGAAGATGTGATCGATGGCCGTGTCGATGGTCATCACGCGCTCCAGCCCGGCTTCCTCGACGAGCGTCTGGTACTGCGGTTCGCTTGCCCGGACGTTGAAGTCGCCGACCGAGATGGCGGGGACGGTCTTGAGCGAAGCCCGGTTGATGAACGCGGCCAGCTCATGCATTTGGCTCATGCGGACCTTGTCGTATTCGTCGTCGCCATACCGGGCGTGGGCATGGGTGTTGAAGAAGTCGAGGTACCCGATGGCCTCGGGCAGTTTGACCCGGACGACGCA
>JAAYAQ010000148.1 GCA_012719295.1 Candidatus Hydrogenedentota bacterium
GACCGCATCGTTTTCGCGCCCGATACCGCGGCCGAGGTGACGCTCACCGCGCGGAACATGCTCGACAGCGATGCCTTCGTCGCCCGCTACGACCGCGACGGCAATCTCGCATGGGCCCGGCAGACCCGCGGCATCGATGCCGACGAAGGAATCGCCGTGGCGACGATTCTGGGCGGCTCGTGCGTGGTCGCGGGCACGTTCACGACCACCATCACCCTGGGCGCGGGCGAACCGAACGAGACCACCCTGAACACGCCCTTCGAGTTCGAGCGCAACATCTTCGTGGCGCGCTACGATGCCAATGGCCGGCTCGAGGCGGCCATGCGGGTGCCGGCCATCAGCGGCGCGTGCGATGCCGCTCTCGTGCCCGGCGGCAGCGTGCTGGTCGCCGGGTGGCTCGCGGACAGCGCAACGCTGTATGACGTGACCGGCGCGCCCGTGCGCGTTTCCTCGGCCGGCGCCGAGGACGCGTTCCTCGCCCGCGTGGCGTTTTAGGCGGCACGCCACAGGGGGAAGCACCCTTCGGCGCGCGGCGCGCCCGGTCAGTCGAGCATCGAATCGGGCAGGAGGCTTTGACGGCGGGGAAGTGCGGGCTGGCGGACCCGCGCGGCCACCGCCCGGACCGGGTCGGGCTCATCCGCCAGAAGGTGCGTGACCAGCGCCCGCACCCCCATGGCGTCCGCGAGAGCGCGGTGCAGCCCGGCCGTGGCGACGCCAATGGCGCCCAGCAGCGGCCCGAGGGCGTGGCTCGCGGCGTTGGGGAAACGTTCGCGCGCCCAGGCCAGCGTGTCCACCACGCGCAGGTTTGGCGCGGGTTCCGCGCCGTTCAGAAACGTCGCGTTGATGAACCGGGTATCGAACGAGGCATTGTGGGCCAGGAAATACGCATCCGGCCCCGCCCATGCGAGAAACGAACGCACCACCTCGATGGGCGGACGGCAGGCCGCCACCATCTCGTCCGTAATGCCCGTGACGTCGCGCACCGCCGCCGGGATGGCCGCCCCGGGCCGGGCCAGTTCCTGAAACGTCTCCGCCGCCGGCTCGTGGGGATGGAACTTCACCCCGGCGATTTCGAGCAGGGTATGTTCGTAGGGAGACAAGCCCGTCGTTTCGATGTCGAACGCGATCAATATGGCCATGGGTCGTGCAGCAGCGCCTCTATAGTCTGGTCGTGGTTCACGAGTCGTGCCCCGTGAGCGCGGGAAAACGGTCCCTGCGAAACCAGCGCGTGAGCAACCCGGCCTTCCGCAACCGGAAATCGGCGGGGTCGCACACGTGGGTCTTGCCGCGGCGCGTCTCAAGAAGCAGATTCCCGTCCGGCAGAATATCCTTCACCCGCCAGTACTTCTCGACGGTATACGCGTATGTCTCGCCGTGTTCGGCCGGCACGATGTTCTCCGCGCGGCGGCCCGGATGCTCGCTTTGCTTGCTCATCCGGTAGATCACCGGGTCGCCGGGTGCAAACCTGTGTCCCATCGTCTGTCTCGAAAACTCCCGCGTTCGAACGGGGACATGTAGTCGCCTGGAACCTGTCCCCGCTCTTCGCCGGTCACCTCAATCGTTTACGGCTGCGTCCATGGCTACTCACATTGGACCCCGTTCCGGGGTCCTGGAGTCCCATGTTCATCGTGTGGGGGTGAACCCATCAACGCATGGTTCGCTGACTCACGCAACCGGGCCTGTGCCATTCAACGCTCAGTCTGCCAGCAAAGCTGACACAACGATTATGCACGCCACGCGTGAAAAAACGAACCCGGTTCGTGCCGGAAACGCGCAAACGACCGGTGCGCGATAGCTCAGGCGTCCTCGACCAGCCGGTGAATGACCGCGCCGCTGGGAAGTTTCGGAAAGAAATAGGTCGATTTCTGCGGCATGGGGTCGGCGGCATGCGCGCACGCGCAGATCTGCTCGGTGCGGGTGCCTTTCAGGAAGAATCCGAGTTTCTTTTCGCCCGACGCGACGGCCGCGAGGGCGGCATCCGCCCGGGGCTCGTAGACGTATTCGGCGCCGTCGGGCAGGCCCATGATCCGCTCGAACAGCCCGCGGTGCAGCACGGCCACGTCGAGGTCGCGCCAGGCATCCGTGCGGTCGTCGCCCAGAAACGTCGTGCGGTCGATGTCGCGCAGGGTCAGGATATGGCGTCCGCCGTGGTGGACGGCCACGCCGATGGCGCAGCCCGGGGCGGCTTCGACGCGCGCGGCGAGATCGTCGCCCGCGGGGGCAATGTCGAACCATTCGCCGGCGGCTTTCAGAAATGCGGGTTCGTCGAACCCGCCGGGGGGATCCACGAGCCGGTGGGTGGGCCACACCCGCAGGCCGGGATCGTCAATGTCCACGAAACCCATCAGGACGAAATCGTAGGGCCGGTCGCCGCCTGGCTGTTCGCGCTCGTGCATCCGGTCGCGGTACAGGCAGGCCATCCGGAACCGGTGGTGGCCGTCGGCGATGTAGAGGGTTTCATCGCGGAAAAAGTGCGTGACCGCCTCATCCTGCGGCACTTTCCAGATGCGCTGGATCACGCCGTCAATGGTGACCGCCCGCATATCCTCGGGCCGCCGGCGCATGGCGTCATAAAACGGCGCAAGCTGCCGGTTCGGGTCGCGGTACATCACGAATACCGCCCCCAGCTGGGCCTGGGTATGTTCGGTCAGCGCCAGGCGGTCGGCCACCTTCTTGTCAAAGACCCGCTCGTGGTCCAGGTAACTCGACTTCCCGTACTCCGGCAGCCGGGCGGCGGCAAAAAAGCCTTTCCGCACCAGTTCCTGGCCGTCCAGGCCCCTAAACGTCTGGGACAGGAGATAGAACGACGGTTCGGGGTCCTGTTTCAACGCGCCCTGCGCGAGCCACGAGTCCAGCCTCGCCGCCGCGTTCCGGTAACGCACGTCGCCCTCGCCCTCGGGAAGCAGCACATGCACCATGTTGAACGGACTGCGCGCCATCAGTTCTGCGCGTTGCGAAGGGTTGATCACGTCGTACGGCGGCGTGATCGTGTCGTCGTACGATCCCGCCACCTTCGGGTCAAATCGAAAGGCGCGAAATCCCTTTACTTCCGGCATGAATGGTGGTACTCCCTTTTGCTGAATGGACCCGGGAAATCCTGAGGAACGGCGCCGCCCGCCCCATACACTCCCCTGTGAACTCCGGCATACTACCGCCCCCACAGGCCGACGTCAAGGAAAGGCGGCCGTCCCCTGGTGGACCGTGGGGACGTTCCTGTGAACGCCTCCGAAGGAGTCACGCCAGTCCGTTCATCGCCGCCTGCGGTGTGCCGTGTCGGCCCGAGAGAAAACGGTCCACTGAGCATGAACCCGGGACCAGGGAGGGACAGCCGTCAGAGATTGTCTCGCAACAGCGCGGTTCGTTTCCGCAAGACACGGATAGAAATGAACACGGCCAGTGCCACAAAGAGAATGATGTTCCACACGAGATCAGGCCAATCGAGCGCAAAATGCGGCCAATTCCCCATTACGACCTCGGTGATGGTCTCGATCAGATAAAAGACCAGGACGATTCCAAACAAGGTCTGATGTTCGCGGCGAAGCACCTTTCTGACCGAAAACGGGTGCTTGGAAGGACGCCATTGGCGCCATCGAGGCAGAAATGCCGGCGTTGTGCTGGCCCAAGTGACGTACAGCTCCCCGAATTTGCGGCGCAAAAACATCTCTTCCGCGAATATGATGCGTTCGTAATACAGGAAAAATGCCAGCAGGAAAATGACGGGGATCCACCAGACCCGAAGAAACATCGCCGGGCCCAGCCCCACAAGAAAATTGCCGAGGTACAGGGGGTTGCGCACGACCGAATACATCCCGGTCGTGTTAAGCTCTTCCGCCACCTGTCTCTTTGTATTGCGGCCCGACGTGTGCGCGGGCGTACACCCAACTGTGGCAACGCGAACCCCAAGACCGGCCAGGGATACCGCCAGGCACATCATTTCCCACGCGATGTCCAGCAGATGGCTTCCAAAGGGATACGAGAAATACTGCAGACCGGCAAGAAACAGGACCACGAGCACCAGCGGCAGGTAACTTCTCCACCGGAAAAGCCACCTTCCGGAACTCTCCATTTCTTCCACTAACGGCATAGGAGCCTTCCCTTAAGCCATGCAGGAAACACACAGCATCGAAAGAACAGCATTCGAGGGCTGCAACCATTATACATGGTACCGCACGTGCCGGCGCTCCCCGCCGTGAGCAGGTTCCCGAGTGCACATACTCAGCGGCACCCCGGACGCAGGCCGATCAACACAAGGCCAGCCACTGCAGGCTGCTGCGCGGGGTGTAAACGCCCGCGTCAGGCGGGCCGTGGGCCGCTACAGGCCCGGTTCGTATTCGAGTTCGCCGTCATCGAGCAGTTTGCGGGCCCCGTTTCTGGCGAAATTCGCCTCGGATTGCCCCTTCTCGCCGCGTTTCCCATCCCGAAAACCGCAACCGCGAGAGGAACGGGGGGGCGGGAGACTGGTATACTGGGTACGACCCGCGCGGCGTACGGTTGCGGCGGCACGCGGGCCGATTCCGAGTTTGGGTGTGAATCAACGTTCGGAGCACTGCGATTCGTCCTGTTTTGACAACAATGGCGCTGATCCTGGCGCTGTTTTCCAGTGTGGCGGCCGCCGATGGCGCCGGGGAGGCCCGGATGGCGCTGGGGGCCGGTCCGCGCACCGGCGACGTGTATGTGGTCGAGGTGCCGGTTTCCGGCGCGGACGCGGTGGCGGAGCTGGCCCGGCGGCAGTTCGACATCGCCTCGGTGCGCGGGGACCGGGTCGAGCTCCATGCCGTGGCCGAAGAGCTCGCCCTGCTGGCGGAGTTGGGCTATGCGTGGCGGGTGCTCGGACGCGACGGCGACGGGACGAAGGCGCTAGACGAATACCACGGTTATGCGTCCGTCACGGCCTTGCTCGAGGCCTATGCGCAGGCGTATCCCGCCATCGCCCGGCTTGAAAGCGCGGGTCAGTCGGTACAGGGCCGCGAATTGTGGGTGCTGTACATCAGCGACAACCCCGGCGTCGAGGAAGACGAGCCCGAATTCAAATACACCGCAACCATTCATGGCGACGAGCCGCTCGGTACCGAGATGTGCCTGTATTTGATCGACCTGCTGCTCGCGGAATACGGCCAGACCCCGCGCATCACCGCCCTCGTCGACAGCACCGCCATCGCGATCATGCCCCTGATGAATCCCGACGGGCGCGAAGCCGGTACGCGGGTGAACGCCCATGGCGTGGATCTCAACCGGGCGTTCCCGCAGTATCCGGCGGATTACACCGGCGCCGCTGGAGACGGCGAACCGCTTAACACCGCCGGACGCCAGCCGGAGGTCGCGCGCGTCATGGAGTGGACCGCCGCGAACCGCTTTGTGTTGTCGGCCAATTTTCATACCGGCTCGCTGCTCGTCAATTACCCTTACGACGAAGATGGCGTGGGTTCGGGAATGGATGCTCCCACGCCCGACGACGCGTTGTTCGAAGACGTGGCCCGCCGCTACTCCCGCTACAACCTCCCCATGTGGAACAGCGCGCAGTTTGCCGACGGGATCACCAACGGTTCGGCCTGGTACGCCATTTTCGGCAGCATGCAGGACTGGAATTACCGGTACATGGCCTGCAACGACGTCACGATCGAGCTGTCGTACGCCAAATGGCCCGCCGCCAGCGAATTGCCGGATTTCTGGGACGACAACCGGGAAGCCATGCTGCGGTATCTGGAGGCGGTGCACATCGGCGTCCGCGGCATCGTCACCGACGCCCTCACCGGCCAGCCGGTCGACGCCCGGGTGACGGTCCAGGGCAATGCCCAACCCGTGTTCACTGACCCGGACGTGGGCGATTACCACCGTATGCTCCTCCCCGGCGTCTACACCCTCACCGTCCAGGCCGAGGGCTATCATCCGCGCACGTTTACGAACCTCACCGTTGCCGCCGGGCCGGCCACCCGCGCCGACGCCGCCCTCGTCCCGCTGGGCGCGGTGTTCGACGCCGACGTCAACAACGACGGCGTCGTCAATGCCGTCGATATCCAGCTCGTGGTCAATGATGTCTTGGACCTGCCGGTACCGGTCGATGGCGACATCAACGGGGATGGCGCCGTCAATGCCGTCGACGTCCAGCTTGTCATCAACGCCGCCCTCGTCCGCTGATCCCCCGTTCCAGCAGGAACAGCGAGAACCTGGGGCAAGCCACGCGGAACCGGAATGAGCCCTGCAGGGACGATCGAGACCCCGCATGAAACAACAGGAGACTGGCCACAGAGAGTTCCTAGAGTTTGAAAGCGCCGGAGCAGAACGGGGACATGTTCCAAGCGCCGTCCGCGGCGCGACAAGGTGTCCCCGTTCGGATTCAGAAGGGCAGCCGCGGGGCGCCCCGGGCTCGCCGAGTGCCCGCCATGCCGCCGAATAAACCGCGGCATCGGGTGTAGTGGGCAACGGCAGGCACGGTTTCCCGGGCACGCGGTTAGCACGCATGCGGGGATGCCACGCCGGTTGCGCGGGCATTGACAAGCCCCCGCAGGAACGCGCTAGACTGGCACACAGGGCCGTTGAGCCGCTGTGGCAGCGCGTATCCGAACCACGACACACCGGCGGCACGCCATTGGGAGGGGCA
>JAAYAQ010000149.1 GCA_012719295.1 Candidatus Hydrogenedentota bacterium
CGCCTGCGCTACAAGAGCCGGGGCCGCGCGAGCGCGTCCAGACAGCCCGTCGAGCTCATCCTGCCGAGGCATGCTCTCGGGGCGGTTGCCGCAATCCCCGGTGTTGCATATACTGATGGTCCGTGCAGGGGCCGGAGAAGGAGAGATCTGTGCGAAAGGCACTTGGATATAGCCTGGTCATCATGCTGTTTGCGCTGGCGCTGATTGCGGGCGCGGGCTGCGACGGGGGCGGTCTCGACATCAAAATGGCGACCCCGGATTCGGGCGATCAGCCCGACGATGGCGGCGGCGGCGACGACGGTGGCGGCGACGATGACGACGGGGACAACGGCGGCGGCGGCGGGGGCGGCGGCGGCGGCGATACGGGCGACACGCGGTTTGCCGGGAACTGGCTCGCCAGTTTCACCGATGACCGTACGACCGCGAGCGCGCAGTACGGTCCGATCCAGTACGCCATTCTCCTCAACATACGCCAGCGCGGCACGGGGATTTCGGGGAGCGGTACCCTGTTCCGCGTGTTCCGAGAAGGGCCGACGGCCTCGAACCGCATTGCGGTACAGATGTCCGGGTCCACTTCCGGCGACGATGCGACGTTTACCCTGCGGTCCGGCAGCGGCGGTCTGGATCGCGATCAGACGTGGTATGTCCGCCTCGGGGACGACCGCATGGCGGGCATGTACCTGGCCGCCGACAGCGCGGGGACGCTGTCGCGTTCGGGCCACGCCCTGTGGCACAAGACGAGCTCAAACAGCCGCGCGGACACCCCGTGGGCGGCGGCGTACACCGACGATTTTGGCATTGCGGGATATCCGCAACGGTCGCGCACGGTTTCGGTGACGCCCGTCCTCGACCAGGCCAATCTCCTGGGCAGCGGGACCATGTACGAGCAGGCGGGCCTGCCGCCCGAGCTGAATTTTGACATTGTACGGGGGGGCTTGTCCGGCTCGGAGATTGGGTTCACGTTTGGCGGGCTCGACCTGATCGAAAACGAGGTGGACTGGTTCGGGTTTTTCGGCGGGGACATCATGGCGACGGCTTACGGCCAGTTCGATGTGTCGGACGCGTTGATCCGGTTTGGTCACACGATCTGGGTGCGCGCTCCGGAGCAGGCCTTGACCGCCATCACGGGAGCGTGGGCGGGCTCGTTTCGCGACCGCACGGTGGAATCGCCCAACGACCCCGGTGATTTCACGGCCGTGTTTCACCTGACCGCGAATGACGGCGGCGTGGTGACGGGCTATGTCCTGATGCGGAATGAGGCCGACGACGCCCCCGAGTTTGAGCGCTACAACATCGACAGCGGCAGCATCATCGGCACGCAGGTCCAGCTTTCCATGAGCCGGTTGACGGGGTCGTTTTTCTGGGACCTGCGCCTGTGCGAAGACCGGCTGGTGGGGTCGTACCAGCGTTTTGTGGGCAGCCAGAACCGGTTTGTGGCGACGGGCCATGCCGAATTCCGCACCATGACCAGTGCGGGGATCCTGCGGGGGACCTGGGCGTCGGCGTATGTCGACACCTATGGCGCGGTGCAACCCGAACAGTCCCAACTGGCCCTGGTCACGGTGTCCAGCCAGGCGTCCGCGGGGGCGCCGTTCAGCGGATACGGCGCGCTGCGCTTCGCCGGGGAGTCCCGCCGGCGGCTGTTCAATGTGGCGGGCGAGGTGGTTTCGGGCGACATCGTGTGGGAATGGCGCGGCGCCGACCTGTTCGGCAGAACGGTCTGGCATCTGCGCCGGTGCAACGACCTCCTGTACGGCGCGTACACCAACTACACCTCCGGCGGAGCGATCGAGTCGCGCGGCAGCGGCGTGTGGATTAAGTCCACGTACAGCGGCTCGTTCGAGCAATAACCCCGGTTTGGGCGGTGTGCGGCGCGGGAATTCGTGCTAGACTGGAGCCGTCCGGGCAGGCGGAACCATGCAGGGACGTGCCCCTGGGACTGTTTTCGGGGACCGAAGGGAGGCAGTCATGCCGGTGCGAAAACTGAAGGAGTTTCTGGACAGGGAAGGGATCAAGTACGTTACCATCAGTCATTCCAAGGCCTATACCGCTCAGGAAGTGGCGGCCTCGGCCCACATTTCGGGCAAGGAGATGGCCAAGACCGTCATTGTAAAAACGGATGGCGAAATGGCGATGGTGGTCCTACCCGCGAATCACAAGCTCGATTTCGCCACGCTGGAAGGGGATCTGGGGGCGCGCCGCGTCGAACTCGCTTCCGAGGACGAGTTCCGGGGGCTGTTCCCCGAGTGTGAGGTTGGGGCGATGCCGCCGTTCGGCAACCTCTACGGCATGGACGTCTATGTCGAGGAGAGTTTGACCGGCGGCGACCGCATCGCGTTCAACGCGGGGTCGCACACCGAGGTGATCCGGCTGCCGTACCGGGATTTCGAACGGCTGGTCCAGCCGCGGGTGTTTCGCGCGGCGCACTAGGGCCGGCCTGTCGCGGCTCCCGGGCCGTCTTGACCGATCCCGTGTTGCCTCAGTCATTCGCCGTTTCGAGCGAATTCGAGATGCCGGGCCGGGCGCGGGCGCGCCCGCGCTTCTGGAGCGCGGCGAACCCATCGTGCCCGAAGAGGCATACGAAAGCGAGGACCATCAGCATGCAGTTTACACGCAGGGGCATTCTCAAGCTGGGCATGGCGGGCGTTCCGTTGACGTCGTTCCTGGGCGGCGTGCCGGCCGGGGCGCAACCGCCGGAAGGCGCGACGCTGCCTTCCGCAACCGGCATCGAGAACGCGTACGTCTGCTTCCGGATCGGCGCTCCGATCACGTTGAACGAAGCGCGGTTTCAGGAGCTCCTCGATCTGTTCGACCGCCACCGCGGGGTGACGGACGAGATCACGCTGTTCACGTCGGAAACGCATCCGCCGCTGCCGCTGGAGGTCATGCTCGAGCGCATCGCGCTGCTGGAAACGCGCATGGCGGCGGCCCGCGCGCGCGGGTACCGCAGCGGCATCAACATTCTCGCCACCATCGGCCACCACGAGGAAAATCTGCCCAACTCGCTGTCCGGCGAATGTACGCCCATGACGGACATCAACGGGGCGGTGTGCCGCGGCTCGTTCTGCCCCAATGACGAGCGCCTGCGCGCGTACATCCGCCGGGTCTACGAAGCGCTGGCGCAGGCGAAGCCCGATTACATCTGGATTGACGACGACGTGCGCCTCTTCGGGCACATGCCCATCGGGGCCGGGTGTTTCTGCGATACCTGCCTCGACCGGTTCGGGCAGCGCGCGGGGCGGCCGTTCACGCGGGAGTCGTTGAACGCGGCGCTGTCGTCCGGGCCCGTGCCGGAGAAACTGGCGCTTCGCCGCCAGTACCTGCAGCACAACCGCGAGACCCTCGGCAGCCTGTTCCGGATGATCGAGCAGACCGTGCACGGCATTCAGCCGGATCTGCCGCTGGGGTTCATGACGGGCGACCGGTTTTTCGAGGGCTACGATTTCGACGGATGGGCGGACAGGCTCGCGGGGCCCGGGCGCACGGAGGTGTTGTGGCGGCCCGGCGGCGGCACGTACACCGATGACCGGATGGCGGGGATCACCGACAAGGCGCACGATATCGGGCGCCAGACCGCCTTCCTGCCCGGCAGCGTGAAATGCATCGAATCGGAACTCGAGAGTTTTCCGTACCAGCGCCTGAAGAAGAGCGTCCACGCGACCTTGCTCGAGGCCGCAACCTATATCGCAAGCGGTTGCACCGGCACCGCCTTCAACGTCCTGTCGATGTATGATGAACCGCTCGACGAATACGAACCGCTGGTCGAGCGGCTCCGCGCCGGGCGGCCGTTCCTCGACCTGCTCGCGCGGACCCTCGGCCGCGCGCCCTCCATCGGCGTGCACAGTGGATGGGTCAAAGACACGTATGCGGCGCAGAACGTGGACGGCGCCTGGCTGGGCGGGCCGGGCGCACCGGGCCACTGCAACGAACTCTGGTCGACGGGCCTGCCCGCCGCGTATAGCGCCGCGCACGCCGCCGTGACCGCGCTGTCCGGCGAACAGGTGATGGCGTTTTCAGACGACGAACTGCGGGCGCTCCTGTCGGGCGCGGTCCTACTGGACGGGCCGGCCCTCGACCGTCTCAACGCGATGGGGTGCGGCGCGCTGACCGGGTTTGAGACCGCCGCGGTGCACCACGAGGATTGCATCGAAGAGATGACGGCGCATCCGCTCAACGGCGACTACGCGGGCCGCCGCCGCAACGGGCGGCAGTCGTTCTGGAAATGCCCGACCCACTGGCTGCGGCCGGTGGGCGAGGGGGCGCAGGTTTTGTCGCGCTGCGTAGACTACACGTACGCGGAGACGGCGCCGTGTTGCCTGGGCATTTTCGAGAACGGCAGCGGCGGCCGCGTGTGCGTGGAAGGGTACTACCCGTGGCAGCAGATCCAGAATCTGAGCAAATCGGCGCAGATCAAGGCGGTCATGCGGTGGCTGTCGCGGGACACCCTGCCGGCGTATGTAGCGTCGTTTCACCGGACAAACCTGTGGGTGCGGCGTCCCGACGGCCGGACGACGGCCATCGCCCTGCTGAACGCGTCCATGGATCCCGGTGAGGGCGTGACGCTCCTCGTACGGACGCAGGGCGACGTGCTGCGGGTCGCCGACATGCGCGGAGCGGTGTCCGAAATCGGCGCAACGGGGACGGACGGCCCCTACGCGAAGTTCGTGCTGCCCGTCATCCCGCCGTGGGAACTGGTTCTGGCTACGGTGTGACGCGGAGACCGGCGGCGGGTCACCGCTTGTCCGGCGGCTGGCTCGCGAGCAGGGCGAGCGCTTCCCGGACCCGCGCGACCTGGAGCGCGTCGGCGATGAGGTAGCGGTGTTTCCCGTCGGGGATTTCGTCGAACGCGGTCACGCCATGCTCATCGACGCTCGCCCGGCCGGGGTTCGACAGGCTGAAATAGCCGCGGTTTGGCCGGATCGCCCACAGCACACTGGTGAGATCCCACGTCGGACGTTCATGGGGCGTGGGCATGTACAACTGGTACGCTTCCGCCAGCGGATGATGCGCGGCATAGCTGAAATCGCGTTCGATGCTGTCCGCGGGATACGTGATGGCGAAACCGATCTCGTAGCCGCTGTAGACGATGGGCGTGGGCCACGCTTCGGCCAGCTTTCGCGCCGCCGGGATGTCCATCACCACGTTGTATTCGCGGTGTTCCTTGCCGTCGATGGGCGCGAACGCCCCCGCCATGACAGACAGCACACGCACCTTCGTTTCCACCAGGTCGCGGCCGCCAAGCGGCGAGATGGCGTCCGGCGGGGTGTCGAGAAGCGCCGCCAGGTTGGTCGAAAACCCCACCTGCGCGATGGCGACGGACTGGTCGGGCTGGGCCGCGAGCGTCTGGCGCAGGACCGTTACGGCGTCCGGCGCGTCGTTGCCGCTCAGGAGATCATGGGGGTACCGCAGCGCGCCCTGATCTTCGGCGCGGGCGAGGCCCAAAAACGAGCTGTCCTGGGGCGTGACGCCGCTGCGGGCAACGCCGATGGGGATGTTGCCGCGTCCGTAGAACGTGTTGATGGCGTCCACCAGCGGCGCGCACAACTCGTGGTCTTTGGTGAGGGTGACGGCCACGAGTTCGCATTCGCCGCGGCTTTGGAGGGCGTGGATCACGCCCAGGGCGAGCGCATCGTCCACGTCGTTGCCGATGTCGGTATCAAAAATGAGTTTGACGGGGTCGGCGGGTTTCAGGTTGACCCGCTCGGGGGGGCCGTCCACCGCCGCGTTCAAAAGCATGGAGAGCACACAGGCGCAGTGCAACATCCTGAACCTCCTTCAGTCAACACACGAGCCCGCGGGGCTGTGCAGAACGGACCAATCTCACGCCGTGCTCAAACATACTGGCCCGCGGCCTATGAATCAAGGCTTTCGGCAGCGAGATCGGGATCCGCCGGTTCCGCGACGGGCTCTTTGACGGGGAACAACACCCGGAACGTCGAGCCGCTGCCGGGGACGCTGTCGACCCGGATGGCGCCGTAGTGTCCGCGCACAATGCCGAGCACGGCGGCAAGGCCCAGGCCGCGCCCGGTGAACTTGGTGGTGTAGAACGGGTCAAAGATGCGGGATACGGTGGCCTTGTCCATACCGGCGCCGGTGTCGGTAATCTCCAGGTACACGTATTGACCTTCGGGCTGGTTTTCGTGCAGCCAGGTTGCGGCGAGGTCTTCGCGGGTGCAGAACACAGCGCCCGTCGCGATGGTGATGAGGCCGCCGGCGTGATCGATGGCTTCCGAGGCATTGATGGCGAGGTTCATGATCAACTGGCTGATTTGCGAGGGATCGCCCTCGAAAAGGGGCACGCGCCGGGCCAGGTTGAACCGGAGCTGGCAGGTATCCGATACAGACGCCTCGATGAGCTGCGCCATCTGCGTGATGAACGCGTTGAGATCGATCAGTTCGAGCGCGGCCTTGCCGCGGCCGGAATAGGCCAGCATCTGGCGGGAAAGCTCGATGGCTTTGCGCGCGGCGGACGCGATCTCTTTGAGATAGGGCCGCGCGCCGGAGATCTGCGTGAGTTCCGCCATGGCCATTTCGGCATTGCCCGCGATGATGGCGAGGATGTTGTTGAAATCGTGGGCGATGCCGCCGGCCACGGTGATAAGGCTCTCGAGTTTCTGCGCCTGGCGCACCTGCGCCTCGAGGGCGAGTTGTTGCGTCACGTCGCGCTTCACCGACACATAGCCCATGAGATTGCCGCTGTAATCGAAGATGGGCGAGATGGTGGCATCTTCCTGAATGTGCACCCCGTCTTTCCGGCGGTTGGTCAGGGTGCCGTGCCAGATTTTGCCCTGGATCAGGGCGGCCCACATGGTTTCGTAATATGCCGGGCCGTGCACGCCGCTCTTGAGGATGCGCGGGTTCTGGCCAACCGCTTCATCGCGCGCATAGCCGGTGACGCGCTCAAACGCAGGGTTCACATACACGATGGTGCCCTGGGGGTCCGTAATCACAATGTCTTCCGCCGCATACTCGATCGCGGTGAAGAGGCGCCGCTGCTCCAATTCGGCCAGGCGGCGGTCGGTGACGTCCCGCAGGATCATGACGTTACCGACGCTGCTTCCCCAGCGCGAGCGGATGGGCGAGAGGCCGGCCTCGAGATACCGGGTCGCGCCGCCATCCATCTGCACATTGGTGTCGACGAACTTCCCGGGGTGCATTGACGCGTCAAACAGCGCCTGCGAAAACGCCAGGAAATCGGTCACGGGCCGCCCCAGGATTTCCGATTCGTTCTTGCCGAGCATCGCCCGGGCGGCCTCGTTCAGGTCGAGTATCTGGTGGCCAGGGTCGAAGACGATCACGCCGTCTTTCATGCTCTCGATGACCTGGTCCTTGGCCACGGGCACGGGGGGCAGCAACAGACCGTAGCGGAGGAAGTTCCATCCGATCACGAGCGCCGCGAACCCGAAGGACAGGGGCGTCAGATCCATGTGCGGAATCGGACTCAGCCGCATCTGAAACACGACGTTTGCGGCGAGCGGCATGAGCGCGCCGAGGAGCAGAAAAAGGGTCTGCTTTCGGTAAATGCGGTGTGACCGCAGCGCCGCGCGGACGAGAATGATCGTACCGGCGAGAATAAACACGTACCCGTACACGAGGAGCAGCCAGTACAGCGGCCCCCTCTCCATGGCCAGCGTTACGATGGGGGGGGCGGTGTCCAGCCGCAGCGTGCTCCAGATGAGGTGGTGGTAGCCGTTTGTCCAGACCAGCGTCACGTTCACGACGGGGATGACGGCGAATGCTTTGAAATACCAGGGCAGGCGGCGGTTGCGTCCCAGCGAGAACTGAAATGCGAAGACGATCCAGGCGAACGGGATGACGGCAATCCCCAGGTGGCGGACGCAGCTCCAGAAGTACCGGCCTTCGACGGTCTGGCAGCCCAGTTCGGCGGCCTCGCTCAGCGTCCACACCCCCGCCGCGATCATCAGGACCATCAGGGTGAGCGCGCCGTACTGGCTGCGCCGGCGCCAGAGTACCGCGGCAAACACCGCCGCGATGGCGGATGTCACGAACAGCGGCAATGCAAACAGGTGGAACTGCCAACCGGACATCGAGCAACGACCCTCCTGAAGCCCCCGGCCCGGGCCCTAGTGTATCACGCCATGCACGCACCGCGGCAGCGGCAAATCCGCGGGCCGCAGGCGGGCGCGGCCGGAGCATACGATCCGCATGCGGCTTCGACAATTCGAGTCCCCTCCGGCGCGGGATCGGCGCCCTCGCCGGCCGGTCCTGGGTTCATGGTCGAAGGGTTCGCTGAAGGGTCTCGCTGTCCCCGTGGTCTCCTGGATGTACCGGGACTCTTCCGGCCGCGTGGACGTACGGCGGGCTCAATCCGCGGAAGCGGGCGGTCCGGACGCCATCGTGAAGCGCAGTTCGCCGCCGCGGGCGAGCTGCTCGTGGGTCACGTGAAAATCGTCGAGCCGGTAGCCGTTGATGCGGACGGTGTGCGCGTAGATCTTCTCCGGAGCGTACTTGTCGGCGATGATGGCGAGAACACCGTCGCGCACACGCAGTTCGGCGCGTTCGAAAAGGGGCGCACCGACCCAGTACTCGTCGGTGCCCGCCAGGGGGTAGAGGCCCAAGGCGCTCAAGACAAACCATGCCGAGAGCGTGCCGCCGTCGTCGTTGCCGTCGAGGCCGACATAATCGGCGGTGTACTTGGTGTCGAGGATCCAGCGGACCCATTTCTGGGTGAGGTCCGGACGAAGCGTTTCGACAAACAAATAGGCCGCGTGGAGATCGGGCTGATTCCCGTGCCAGTAAGAGGACGACGGGATGAATCCGCTCATGCCCTCATCGGCCTGCGCGAAGAAGGCGTTCAACTCGTCGACGAAATCTTCGCGACTCTTGAAGAGGGCGATCATTCCGCGGGCGTCATAGGGCGCGCCCCACCGCCAGTGCAGCGCGCTGCCCTCCACGTAATCGTTGGTAAGGACGCCCTTGCGGTCGAGGTAGCTGAGTTTCAGCGGCTCGAAGGGCTCGACAAAGTCTCCCGACGCCGTGCGCGGCTGGAAATACTGCGTTTCGGGGTTCCAGAGATTGCGGTAGTATGCGGCGTGTTCGCGAAACACCGCGGCGTCCTCCTCGCGGCGAAGGCCGTAGTAGGCCAGGTTGGCGAGCGCAGTGTCCGCCCAGCCGAACTCAAAGGTGCGTGATACGGCTTCGCGCATGAGGTCGGCGGGACAGTATCCGTAGTCGAGGTACGGTTCGACGCCCTCGCGGCCGGAAAACGGCGCGTTCTCCGGGGTGGGTTCGAGCGCGGTCCGGCACATCATCGCATACGCCGTGTCGATGTCGAAATCACGGATGCCTTTCAGATACGACTCGGCAATGACGATGTCGGCGGGCGTGCCCAGCATCGAGTTGGTGTAGCCGCAGCCCGAGGGCCAGCGGGGGAGCCAGCCGCCCCCCTGTTCGGCCATGGTGATGAGCGACACGATCATGTCGCGCTGGTCGTCCGGCGCGATGAGCGTATACAGGGGATGCACGGTCCGAAACGTGTCCCAGAGCGACAGGTCCGTGAAGTAGCGAAACCCCTCGGCCCGGTGCACCTGCTGGTCAAAGCCGAAATAGTCGCCGTTCACGTCGTTGAACAGCGTGGGCATCTGGAACACGCGGTACAGGGCCGTGTAGAACATGGTGCGCTGTTCGTCGGTGCCTCCCTGGATCTTGACGAGCGACAGCCGGTCTTCCCAGGCAGACCGGGCCTGTTCGAGGATGGCGTCGAACGATTGCGCGGCGGCTTCGGTCTCGAGGTTTTCGCGGGCGTTGGCCAGGCTGACGTGTGACAAGGCCAGCCGGAGCTCGATAGTCTGCGGCGTCGTGGCGGCGTTAAAGGCGAGATCCGCGCCGGCCTCCTCCCCTTCGGCCTCGGCCCGGCCGTCCACGCGCTGGTCCCCGGTCCACGTCGCGTAGGCGTCGAACGGCCGGCTGAACCGGGCCACGAAATACACCTGGATGCCGCCGTAACGTCCTGAGAAGGTGCCGAAGGTGCGCACCGACCCCTCCAGTTCGGCCGTCGCGGGCAACAACCGCACCCGGGCCGCCTCGCTGCGCCGCCCGCCCAAGGCATTGGACACGTCGACGTGGACGTGCGCGGTCTTGCCCGCCGGAAACGTGTAACGGTGCACGCCGACGCGCGGAGTGGCCGTGAGTTCCACCAGAATGTCCGGCCGGGGGAGGCGCACAGCGTAGTATCCCGGAAACGCCCGCTCCTCCGCGTGCGAGAAGAGGTCGTAGCGGGCTTCCCGGGGGCGCTGCGCCGCGACGGGCGCCAGCGAGGGCCGCACAAGAACATGGCCGCCGTCCACCGCGCCCGTACCGTTGAGTCGGGTATGGCTGAACCCGAGCACCTTGTTGTCGCCGTAGTAGTACCCCGATTTGTTGAGCGCGCGGTCGGCGGTAAGCATGGACGCCGTTTCGGGACTGAGGCGGACGACCCCGAAAGGCAGCGAGACGCCGGGATAGTTGTTGGCGCACATCCAGGGCACGCCGCCGGTGCCGATGAACGGGTCGACCCAGCGGCCGAGTTCGCCGGGTTGGGCGCTCGTCGCGACCGAGCCCGGACCGGTCCCCACGATGTGGCGGTACTTCAGGGCCAGGCTGCCCGCAAGCACGCCGGCGGCCACCACAAGCGCCAGCAGCAGCGCCAGGGCGGCGATCGCAATGCGTTTCAGCCACGTTTTCATTGCCCCCCTTTCCGCTCAAGGCCGCCTCCCCGGAACGAATGCTGCCGCGCGGCCTGCGCGACGCGGGACCGTCAGCGCGCGAGCGCTTCCTGAACGCGCCGCAACAGGGCTTCCGACCGAAACGGTTTCCGCAGCAGCTCCGGCTGGCCGGCCGGCAGATGGCCCTTGTCCAGCACGTCAAAACTGTAGCCGCTCATCAGCAGGACCCGCGTGCTGGGGAAGCGCGCCTGGATCTCCGCGTAGACATCGCCGCCGCTGCGCCGCGGCATGACCACGTCGAGGATGACCAGGTTGATCTCGCGGGCATGTTCGACGACGGCGGCCAGCGCCTCGTCGCCGTCCCGCGCGAGAAGGACGCGGTACCCGGCGCGTTTCAGGATGCGCTCCGCGAGGAGCCGCACCTGGTCGTCGTCTTCGGCGATGAGGATGGTCTCGTTGTGGCCCCGCGCGGCCGGTCCGGCGGCCGCCGAGCCGGGTTCAAGTGTTTCCATCCCGGGCTCATAGGCGGGAAGGTAGACGCGGAACGTCGCGCCGTGGCCCAGACGGCTCTCGAGATCGAGAAAACCCAGGTGGCGCGTCACGATCGCGTACACCGTGGCGAGTCCCAGGCCCGTACCCTCGCCCACGCCCTTCGTGGTAAAAAACGGCTCGAAAATGCGCTCCTCGATGTCCGGATGAACGCCCGTACCCGAGTCCGCCACGCTCAGCACGACATAACGTCCCGGCTCGCCTTCCATGAACCGCGAGGTAAACGCTTCGCTGATCTCGCGCCGTTCGACCTCGAGCACCAGACGCCCTCCCTGCGGCATGGCGTCCCGCGCGTTCACGCACAGATTGAGAATCACCTGCTCGACCTGTCCCCGGTCGGCGAACACCGTGACATCGCCCGGCCCCGGTTCGAACACCATTTCGATGTGCTCGCCGATGAGGCGCCGGATCATTTTGATCAGGCCGCTCACCACCTCGTTGAGGTCCAGCGGGGTCTGTTCGAGTTTCTCGCGCCGTGCGAACGTGAGCAACTGCCGCACGAGCGTGGTGGCCCGTTCGGCCGCGCGGTCCACTTCTTCCAGGCCGCTTTGCTCCGGGGAACCATGGGGGACTTCATTGACAATCAACTCGATATTCCCGCGAATGACCTGGAGCAGGTTGTTGAAATCGTGGGCGATGCCCCCCGCGAGCTGGCCGACGGCCTCCATTTTCTGGGCCTGCCGGAGTTGTTCCTCCAGGGTGCGCCGGGCCTGTTCATTCTGCTTACGCTCGGTGATGTCGCGCAAGATCTCGACGACGGCGTTGGGCCGGCCCTGTTCGTCATGGGCGGCGACGCCCGCCGTGCACCAGAAATGGCGCGGTTTCCCGTGGATGTCCGTGACCTGGGTTTCGCTGTCGTGCACCTGGTTCGTGCTGAGCGCCCGGAACACGGGACAGTTTTCGCAGGGCGCCTGGGTACAGCCGAAGACCTGGTGGCATGGTTTTCCGACGAGGGCATCCCCGAAGAGGGCGTGCGCGTGGCCGTTTGCCCAGGTCACGACGCGGTCCCGGTTCATCATCATCAGCGGATCGGTGATGGAGCTGATGATTCCCTTCGCACGCTCTTCGCTCGTGCGCACCGCCTCATTGGCGGCCGACAGGGCTGCGGTGCGCTGGCTCACGGCGCGGGCCAGCCGGTAGTTCCAGAACAGGATCAGCAGCAGGATCGCCAGCACGCCCAGCGCCAGTTTCCACACCAGGGAGAACGGGAAACCAGGATCGTAGCGGAGCGATACCCATTTCTGATAGATGGCGTGGCGGCGCGCCGGGGGAATCGCGGCAAACGCCTTGCGCATCGACGATACGAGCAGCGGCGCATCCGAGCGTATCGCGATGCGCTGGTCGTAGGCGTACGGCGTCTCGCCCACCACCTTGATGTTGGAGAACCCCTGCCGGCTCAGATAGTGGCTGGCGGTGACGATGGGGGCCGCAAACACGGCGACTTCGCCCCGCTGCAGCATGTCCAGGGCTTCAGGGACCGAGTCGGTGCGCACAATGGCGATCTCGGGATGCTCCTGTTTGATGCGTTCCTCGATAGCGTAACTGCGGACAACCACCACGCGCTGGCCGTGCAGCTCGCGCAGGTTGCCCACGTACCCCACCTCGTCGCGCGCAAACAGCATGACCGGGAACGAGAGATACGGTTCGGTGAACTCGAAATGGCGGGCGCGCTTTTCCGTGCGCGCGATGGCGGTGAACACGTCTACCTTGCCGGCGCGTCCCAGCCTCTCGAGTTCCTGCCAGGTTTGCGCCTGCACAAATACGATGTTGAGCCCGAGCATCTCGGCCATCTCGTGCAGATAATCGATGGCAATCCCCTGGAACTGGCCGGATTCGTCGAGAAACTCGATGGGGGCCCATTGGCGGTCCGAAGCCACGTGGATCGCCGGGTTGTCGTGGAGCCAGGCCTGCTCTTCGTCGGTGAGCGCCAGTTGCGCGATGGCGTCGCCGGGGGAAAAGCGGGGCAGCTCGATGCCGAGCCAGCGCAGCTCGATGGCCCGGCGGTCGCTGTCCGTGATCGAATCCACCGCCTTGTTCAGCACCGACAGCAAAAGGGGATCGTTGTTCCGCACCCCGATGCGGGCATAGCCCGCGGGGGGAGTCGAATACACCAGGGCCAGCTTCAGATTCGTGAGAAATCGCGCCGAGATCGAATCATACAATACAGCGAGATCGTCAAAGACGCCGTCCACCTTGCCCTCGACCAGCAGGTCGATGGCGGAATCGGTGTCATCGACCTCGTGAATGAGTATGCCGGAATGGTTTTCCCGCAGCGTGGCCAGTTGCGACGTGTCGCGCACCACGGCCACGGTCCGTCCCACGAA
>JAAYAQ010000614.1 GCA_012719295.1 Candidatus Hydrogenedentota bacterium
ACAGGAAGACGGTGCCTTTTAAGTAATTACCGTACAATTTATTACGCGGCACTCACAGACCCGGCGTTCTGATTGACAGAATCGACCTGCCGTCGTAAAATACTGGCATGGCAACCTATCTGTCACCCAAACAGCGGGAAATGCAGGAACGGCGTGAGGCCTTGCTCGAAACCGCGCGGTCGCTTCTCCTGAAACGCGGATACCACGGGCTTACCATGGCACGGATCGCCTCCGCGCTGGATTGCGCCAAGGCCACGGTTTATCAGTATTTCCCCTGCAAAGAAGAGATCATCATCGCGCTGGCTCACCGGAGCACCCGCCTCCAGGGCGAACTGGTCGAACGCGCGGCCCGGTTCTCGGGGCGCACCCGCGAACGCATGCTCGCCGTAGGAGAGGCCACGGAGCTGTTTGCCCGGCTCTACCCCGAGGACACCCGCATCTTTCAGCTCATGTCCGCCGAGGCCATCACGCAGAAAGCGTCCCAGGAATCCCTCTGGCGCATGAAAAACACCGCCAACCACACGGTCAGTGTCATGAACGGTATCGTGCGGGATGCCATCGCTCAGGGCGATGTGACATTCGAAGACGAAAAAACCATCCAGGAATTCACCTATCAGGTCTGGCTGCTCGGAGAAAGCAGCAAGGTGGCCCCGTGGAGCTGGATGCCCCCCGCGGAACTGGGGGTCGAAGACCCGTTCGCGGCGATGTTCCGGAACGGGCAAGTCATCGGCGATGCCTACGGGTGGCGTCCGCTTTCCACCGAGTGGGACTACGGCGAGACGCTGCAACGCGTACGGCGGGAGATCTTTCCCGCGGAGTCTCGTAAGGTCTACGGCATGGACCACGGCGCATAAGGGCGCATAAAAGGGGAAAGGAGCGGAGAAGGGGGCAACGATTTCATCCTGCGTGAGATGTGTCTTTTTTCAGGCGGAAGCCATTAATCGGCAATGTCACGACAAGGAGTGAAATATCATGAGAAACAGAGGTTTCACACTGATTGAGTTGTTGGTGGTCATCGCCATCATCGGGATTCTGGCAGCCATTCTTCTGCCGGCCTTGGCCCGCGCGCGGGAAGCCGCGCGCCGCGCGAGCTGCGCCAACAACCTGAAACAGTTCGGGTTGGTGTTCAAAATGTACGCCAACGAATCGAAGGGGGAGAAGTTTCCCACGGGAATGCACCAGTGCGTGGGCACCACGACCGGCATCATCACCATGCCGAATACCACGCAGCTCATGCCCGAGTACCTCTCGGACCCCAACGTGTTTGTCTGCCCGTCCAGCGCGATCATGGACACCGACGACATGTATCGGATCGACAACATCGGCAATGAGGTCTCCGTGCTCATCGTGGATCCGGAACGCGACGGCGTTGTGGCGGGCGAACAGCACTGGTGGGCCGGAGCGGGCTCGTACAACTACTGGGGCTGGGCATTCCACGATGCCGATATGGACTCGACGCACAGCATCCCGTTTGGCGTCGCGTTCTCGGTGATCGGCGCGGTGCCGGGCATCGATCCGGCCATGCTCGGCCCGCTGCAGGTGTTTGAGGTGTATCTCTGGGAGCGCTCGGCGCCGGTGCTTCTGCCCGACCTGACCAATCTCACGGCCTGGATGCAGGTGTGCGACTCGGACGTCCCGTCGGGCACGGCCTTCCTCGGCGGCGCGATCACGACCCTGTACACCACGTACCGGCTTCGGGAAGGGATCGAGCGCTTTTTCATCACGGACATCAACAATCCCTCGGGGAGCGCGCAGGCCCAGAGTCAACTTCCCATCATGTGGGACCTGATCTCCACCCGGACCTACAATTTCAACCACGTCCCCGGCGGTTCCAACGTGCTCTTCATGGATGGCCATGTCGAGTTCATCCGGTATCCGGACAACCGTTGTCCGGTCAATGAGGCCTTTGCCGTCGTCGGGTACGTGAACCGGATCTCGTCGGGCGATATCGAGGGCTGAACGGCGTCGTAACCCGCCGGCACGCGATGATTGAAGGGAGGGGGCCAAGCGCTCCGCATGGAGGCGTTTGCCCCCTCTTCCAGTGCATGATCGCGGCTGTTTCGGCGCCATTTCAACCGGATACGCCACTGGATTCCGAGTGCGTCAGCAGAAAATTGACACGTTTCACATCCGATCCGTAGAATCTGCCCATGCCCGTGTTAACGCCAAAACAGCGTGAGATCCGTGAGCGTGAAGAGCGCCTCCTCGATGTTGCCCGTGAGTTGATCCTTGCTCAGGGCTACCACGGCCTGACCATGGCACGTATCGGCAACCGCCTCGGTGTGGCCAAAGCAACGGTCTATCAGCACTTCAGTTGCAAGGAGGAGGTCATCATCGCGCTCGCGGGACGCAGCGTTGACCTGCAACGCGAGCTCGTGGAACGGGCCTCCGCGTTCCAGGGAAATCCCCGCGAACGCATGTTCGCGATCGGGGAGGCCACACAACTGTTTGCCACGTTGCATCCCGACGATGCACGGATCTTCCAGCTCCTGAACGCCGAGGCGATCACGCAGAAGGCCTCCGACACCTCGTTGTACCGGCTCCGGACGTCCGCCCGCCAGACAGCGGCCGTCATGAACGGCATCGTGCGGGACGCCATCGCCCGGGGAGACCTGCAACTGAAGGATGGCGATACGGTCGAGGGATTGACCTACCAGTTCTGGCTGATGGGCGAGAGCACCAAGGCCGCCATGTGGAGTTGGATGCCGCCCCGGGAACTGGGGGTCGACAGTCCGTTTGAAGCGATGTTTCATGCCGGTCAGATCATCGGCGATGCCTACGACTGGCGCCCCCTGTCCCAAGACTGGGATTACCGGAGTACGCGGCGGCGGGTGCGCATGGAGATCTTTCCGGGTGAAGCCCGCAAGGCGTACGGAACGGCTTACCTGGACCTGTAGACCGCGCCCGCGCGCCGACACGCTCCACGGAGACAGGGGAGGGGAGTATTCGCTGTGATCACCGGAATCGCCCACGTCTGTTACCTGGTCAGCGACCTCGATGCTTCCGTTGCCTTTTACGCCGAAAAGCTCGGCCTGACCCCCGCGTTCGACTTCCGCAACGACGCGGGGGAGCGCACCGGCGTTTACCTCCATGTGGGCGGCCGGAACTTCGTCGAGCTGTTTCAGGGCGCCCCGGCCGCGCGGGACGATGCCCAGTCGTACCGGCACCTCTGTCTTGAGGTCGACAATATGAAGGACACACTGACCGCCCTGCGCGCACAGGGCGTGGAATCGACGGAGATGGAGCTGGGAGGCGATGGCGCGTGGCAGGCCTGGATCACGGATCCCGACGGCAACCGGATAGAACTGCATCAATACACGGACGCCAGCCTCCAGAACGCGCACCTTTCGTGAACCTGCACGCCGTCCCGCCGCCCTTGCACGGAGGCCGCTCCGACAGGTAGGATCCCGCCTTCAGCCGGGGGATCGTGCGGAAGAGTGCATTGCCCCACAGACGATTTCTGCAAACAGGAGATTTTGACGTTATGCGAATGAGCCACCTGGTCGGTGCACGGTACAAAGAGCGGCCCGCGGAAGCGACGCTCGAGAGTCACGCCTTTCTGCTGCGCGGCGGCTATGCAAGACAAGTGGCCAACGGCATTTACTCGTTGCTGCCTCCGGGATTCCGTGTCTGCCACAAGATCGAGCAGATCATCCGCGAGGAAATGGACCGGATCGGCGGCCAGGAAGTCCTGATGCCTGTGGTGCTGCCCCGCGAACTCTGGGAGGAGTCTGGGAGGTACGCGAACGTCGGGTCTGAACTGCTGCGCATCCAGGACCGGACCGGGCACGACATGTTGCTCGCCATGACCCATGAGGAGGCCGTGGTCCACCTGTGCCGGTATGAAGTGCACAGCCATACCCAGTTTCCGTTCATGCTCTACCAGATACAGACCAAGTTCCGCGACGAACCCCGGTCCCGCGGCGGCCTGATTCGCGTGCGCGAATTCACCATGAAAGACGCATATTCGTTTCACACTTCCCAGGAGGACCTGGAAGCCTGCTATGCGCGGTGTTACCGCGCTTACCAGCGCATATTCGCCCGCGCGGGCATTCCCGAAGTGGCCGTGGTCCAGTCGGATTCCGGCATGATGGGCGGCTCCGTGGCGCATGAGTTCATGCTCCTGACGGCCGTGGGCGAGGACACCATCGTCACCAGCGAAGACGGTTCCTATATCGCCAACCAGGAGGTCGCCACGGGGATCATCGACGGCGCTCCCGAAGCCCCCCTGCCGCTCGAGAAAGTGCACACCCCCGGCTGCCGCACCATCGACGAGGTGGCCGGATTCCTCGGCGTAGCGACGCGCAAAACGGCCAAAGCGGTCTTTTATGACCACGACAGCGAGGGCAAACTGGTCTTCGTGGTCGTGCGCGGCGACCGGGAAGTCAATGAGGCCAAACTGGCGCGGATTATCCAGGCGGCGCCCGTTCCGGCCGACGAGGCCCGCATCCGGAGCGTCGGCGCGGAACCCGGGTTCGCCTCCCCCTTGGGCATCGACCGGGAGAAGGTGCGCCTGGTCATCGACCACACGGTCAAATCCTCCAACAATCTCGTGACCGGCGCCAACGAACTGGACTACCACTACACGAACTTCAATCTCGACCGCGACCTGCCCGGTGTCGAGACCGTCGATGTGGTCGATATCGAGGAAGGCGACCTGGCCCCCGATGGAAAGAGCCGGATCGTGCTTCAGCGCGGCATCGAGGTGGGGAACATTTTCCAGCTCGGCCGCAAGTACACCCAGTCCATGGGCATGACCTACGACGACGAACAGGGCAAGGCCCAGGTGCCCATCATGGGCTGTTATGGCATCGGCGTGGGACGTCTCATGAGCTCGGTCATGGAGGTCCGGCGCGACGAGTACGGTCCGAAATGGCCCATCACCATCGCGCCGTGGCATGTGCAGCTGAACGCGCTCAAACTCGACCAGCCGCCCGTGCGGGAGGCCGCCGAAAAACTCTACCTCGATCTGTGCGCGGCCGGCATTGAGGTGCTCTACGACGACCGCAACGCCCGGCCGGGGGTGCAGTTCGCCGATGCCGACCTGCTGGGGATTCCGTTCCGCATCATCGTGGGCGAGCGGAACCTCAAGGACGGCAATCTCGAATGGAAGCGGCGCGACACGGGGGAGAGCGGCACGATCCCCCTCGAAAACGCCGTCGAAACGATTGCCCAGTGGCTTCGCGAGGCCATGGCGCAAGTCGAAAGAGCCGCACCCGACTCGCTCTAGCCTGATACCCTGCCGACGCAAGAAGTGCCGTCCCCCCGGTTCACCGGGCGGCGGGGGGCTTTCACTGCGGGCCAGGTCCCGGTTCCGGCGCGAGTATTGCCACGACGACGGGGGCGCAAAAAGGCCCGGCGCGTCTCGGCATCCCTTATGGCGCATCCTGGCGAATATCGCTGTAACATATTCTGTCGCAATACGATGCGGACAGCCCCCCCCTGAACCGAACCCTCTGCCATGCAACCCGCTTGAAAGATCGGGGATCAACAGGTACATTCAGGAAGGGTCTATGCCATTGCGAAATACGAATGTACTCACAGTAGTCCACCCCCGGATACTTCGTTGCGGTCTGGGTGCGATGCTCTGCTGGCTCGCGCTGGCGCTGCCGGCGTGGTCGCAGTCGGTCTGGGTATCCTCCGAACTCTACGGCCAGATTGATGTCGTGCTGGCCCAATCAGCCTCGCCCGAACAGAAACACGCAGCCGACATCTTCGTAAAGTACTGGAAACTCACCACCGGCCAGGACGCCACGGTCTCCAGCGCCCCCGAGAAACGCGTAAACGTCTGGATCGGCCGGAAGGCCATCCCTGAAGAGCTGCTGGTCGACCTCGAATTCGAGGGTCTCGGCACTGACGGATTCATCCTCGACACCCTCCGACAGCCGGTCGGGGAAACCGGCGGCGCGGCGCTCCAGACAGATCGGCACATGCTGGTGCTGGGCGGAGACCGGGGTATTGTCTACGCCATCTACCACTTTTTCGAGGAGTATATGGGGGTACGGTGGCTTGCCCCGGGGGAAGTCTATATCCCGCAACATGCGCCGCCGGCCTTGCCCCAGATCAGCACCTGCGTCGTGCCCGGCTTTGAGTACCGTTACACCAACTACGCCGAAGGCGTCGGGGATCCCGAGTTCCTGGAGGCGCATAAGAGCTTTCCTGACAATGGATTCGGGCTGTTTGCTCACACGGCATATGAACTTGTGCCCCCTGAGAAACACTTCGCGGAACACCCTGAATACTACTCCCTCGTCAACGGAGCGCGACGCGCCCCCGCGGAGGTCGATTGGCGCAACCCGGTCGAGGCACGCCAGCATCCGCAGCTTCTGGGACAGCTCTGTTTCTCGAATCCCGCCGTGGCGAAGGTAATCGCCGACGAGTTGCGCCGGCGCATCCAGGAGAATCCCGGACCGGGAATCTGGAGCATCTCGCAGATGGATTGGGGAAACTACTGCGAATGCGAAGACTGCCGGGCCCTGGATCAGCGCGAGGGAACCCATGCGGCAGCGCTGCTCACCTGCGTCAACCGGGTCGCCCGCGCCCTGGCGGACGAATTCCCGGACCACCGGTTCGAGACCCTGGCGCACCAGTGGTCCAGAAAACCGCCCCGTCAACTGGCGCCCGAATCCAACGTCCTCATTCGGCTCTCCACAGGCGAATGCGATTTCGCCCGGCCCCTGGCCAACCCGCAATCCCTCGAAAACCGGCGGTTTCAGGACGACATCGACGGCTGGGCGCGCCTGACGCCCAACCTGTACATCTGGGACTACGCCGCCAACCTCAACAACTTCCAGACCCCGCACCCGAACTTCCGCGTCATCCAGCCCAACCTGCAGTTTTTCAAGGAACGCGGCGCCATCGGCGTGTTCGAACAGGGATGTCCCGGGCCGGGAGGCGAGTTTGCCGCGCTTCGCCAGTACCTGCTCGCCAAGTGCCTGTGGGAACCCGACAGAGATGCAAGCGCCGTGTTCTCGGAGTTCATCGACCTCTATTACGGTCCGGCCGCACAACCAATCAAGGATTACATCGCGCTCATTACTCAAACCGTCCTGGACGCTGAAGTCCCGCTCACCTGCTTTGATGCGGGCGCCTGGATGGACTACAAGGCCGTGAGCAAGGCGCAGGACATCTTCCGGAAGGCCTTCGAAGCCGTGGGCGAGGCGGAACCGTTCAAGGCACGGCTGAATCTCGCCTATCTGCCGGTCCAGTACGCGGCGCTCGTTTGCCCGCCTGACTTGTTCTACGAACGGTATGCAGTCACGCTGCGCCGCCCCCTGAGCCCGACTCTGGAAGAATATGTAGAGTTGCTCAAGGGGTACGGCGTCACGCATACCGTGAACAACCGGCCATTCGAGG
>JAAYAQ010000615.1 GCA_012719295.1 Candidatus Hydrogenedentota bacterium
ATTGAGTCCCGGCAGGGACGAAAGAAGACATGGGTTAGCCCCGAGTGCGAATTGAGTCCCGGCAGGGACGAAAGAAGACATGGGTTAGCCCCGAGTGCGAATTGAGTCCCGGCAGGGACGGCAGATAATAGCCCACCACTTCAGTGGTGGGAAGTCCGTATCCCTCAAACCACGAGTCCCGTAGGGACGGCAGATAATAGCCCACCACTTCAGTGGTGGGAGGTCCGTATCCCTCAAACCACGAGTCCCGTAGGGACGGCAGGCAATAGCGCCGCCGAGATTAAACATCGTTGTGCGGATTATGTTCCCCGCTGGCGGGGATGGATACTTACCGCGTCTTGTGTCCCCCGCTGGCGGGGGTGGCCGCCGAAGGCGGCCGGGGGTGGATTCCAACCCCGCAATTCTGGGCGAGGGATGCGGGGTCTGAATCGCCCCTTCGGAGCTGCGCGACGCGGACGGCCCCGGTTTCGCTGTCCCCGCCTATTCCTGCTAGAATTCGAGTTTCTGGAGGCATTATGAAAACGTACGGCATCAACGAAGATCTGGATCTTGTGGTGGTCGGCGCCGGACCGGCGGGGCTGGCTGCGCTGCATGCGGCGCAACAGGCCGGTCTCAACGCGGTCGCGCTCGACAAGGGCCCCATCTGCTCCGCACTCATGGCGCACCCGACCTATATGCGCTGGTTCTCGACCTTCGATAAGCTCGAACTCGCGGGATTCCCACTTGTAATCTCTGAAAAGAATCCCACCCGCCGCGAATATCTGAAATACTGCCGGGCCTTCGTGGGCTATTTCGGCCTGCGCGTGGTCACCTATTGCACGGTCACCGCCCTGGAACGCCGGTCGCCGGGGTTTACGGTGCGCGGACAGGATCTGTTCAAGAGGTCCTATGCCTGGAACGCCCGCTGCGTCATCATCGCGACGGGGTTCTACGATTCGCCGCGCCGGCTTGGGGTACCCGGCGAGGACCTGCCCCACGTGGCCCATTATTACACCGAGGGACACCGCTATGCCGGCCACGAGGTGCTGGTCGTCGGCGCGGGGAGCTCCGCTGCCGAGACCGCCCTTGACCTCTACCGCGAAGGCGCCCAGGTCAGCGTCGCCATGCGCGGACAGGGTTTCCAGACCAAATACTGGCTCGAACCCGACATCGAGAACCGCATCCGCGAAGGGTCCATCGGGTGCCACCGCGGCGTGGACGTCGTCGCCATTCGCCCCGACGAAGTCGAGCTGGAACGGCACACCGGCGGACGCATCGTGGCGCCCGCGGAATTTGTTCTCGCCATGACCGGATTCGTGCCCGATACTTCGCTGCTTGCGGCCGCCGGGGCCGCCATCGACCCGGAATCCGGCAAACCCGTCCTTACGGAGGCCCTCGAAACCACCGTCCCTGGCATGTACGTCGCGGGGACCCTCTGCGCGGGCAAGGACGCCAACGTCGTATTCGTCGAGAACGGCCGTGAACACGGTCCGAAAATCATCGCGGATGTCCTCACCAAGCGAAAGGACGGCGCGGCATCGTAGCGGCCGTGATGCCCCATGCCTGAGATTCAATGGCACATAATCGAAGGCGCGGCGGGATGCGCGCACGCCCGCGAACACGGTCTGGTGGCCGTCGTCGTAGACGCCTTGCGCGCGAGCGCCACCGCAGCCATGCTGCTTGATGCGGGCGCCGCCGAGATCCTGGCCGTCCGCGAAGTTACCGAAGCCCGCGCCGCTCGGGGCGAGTTCAGCGACGCCCTCCTCTATGGCGAACGCGGCGGTTTGCCCCCCGAAGGGTTCGACTTCGGCAACAGCCCCCGCACGGTCGACGCCGCCCGCGGCCGGCGCGTTATTTTCACCACCACCACCGGCGCGGGACGGCTGGTGGACTGCTGGGGCGCCGAGGCCGCCTACATGGCCTCAACCGTGAACGCGGCGGCGGTAGTCCGCGCGGCCGCCCGCCACGAAAAAGACGTCGTGCTCATTCCCGCGGGTCTCATGTCCGACCCGGGATTCAACGCGCAGGAAGACTGGGTCGCAGCCGTCGTGATTGCCATGCGCGCGGGAGGCGCCCTCGGTGAAGGAGCCGGCGCGTTCTGCGCCTGGCGCGAGCGCATCGAACATGAGGGCATCGAGTCGCTGTTTCAGACCGCGCCCCACGCCCTGAAACTTCGCCGCGTGGGTCTCGGCGACGATATCGCCTTCTGTGCCCAGGTGGACATCACCACGGCCGTGCCCCGGGCCGTCCTGCGCCATCCGCTCGGCGTGATCCTGCGCGACGGGCGGTGAGAAAAGCAGCGCGCCGCAAGCTTCTGGGTTCCTGCTTTCGCAGGAATGACGGAGGGGCGGGCCGCTCATGCGCCTGTGGGCTTGCGCGTGCGCAGCAATGACGGAGGGGAAGACGCGCCTGCCTCTACGGTGACCCGTGCCCATCCCGTCTCCCCCGGCGATAGCAGGGGCCCAGTCAGCACGCGTCAGCGGCCAGGTCAGTCCATTCCGGGTTCTCTTCTTCAACCAACTGCAGCTTCCAAGCCCGTTTCCATTTCTTGATCTGCTTCTCACGAGCAATAGCCGAATTCATGTCAGGATGGTATTCGCAATACACCAACATATGCACTTGGTACCGCTTTGTGAAACCTTCCAGGGAGTCGGTCTTATGTTGCCAAACCCGTTGCGGCAGGTCGCTCGTTACGCCGGTGTAGAGCGTGCCATTGCGTCTACTGGCCATGATGTATACTGCTGGATGCCTTTCACGCATATCGTCTTCCCGTCACGCCTACCCTTCCATCCCCCCTTGCCTTCTCCGTCACCCCTGAGAGAGCAGAGATGCAGAGAACATCCGCAGTCCGCTTCCTGCAAGCCCTCTGGATTCCTGCTTTCGCAGGAATGACGGTGCATGACCTCGCTCTGTTCCGTTTCGCGCTGAAAAAGCGGCATTCCAACTCACATACACCGCCGGACTGTCCGGGTCATCCGACACATCTCTTCCCCCCGACCACGGCGTCGCACCCATCCCCGCCGTCCACTGGGCCTTGGTTAACTCATATTTCGCCATCCAGCACCCCTGCGTCAGCGTTACCTCATGCTGCGGGTCCTCATTGCTCGAACTATGCTTCTCGCCCGGATACCGCCCCATCAGGAACGTTCCCGCCGGTATCCGTACCATCTCGAGCGGAACGTTGCCGGGCAGCATGACGGTTTCGGTCTCCCCACTGGTGACTTTCGGCTCACAGCCGACCAGCGCGCCGCATATGAAGAGGACGGTGAAAACAAGGATCCAGTAGCGACGGTCAAAGGAATCACACATGGTTCCATTCCCCCAAGGATCGGACACGCCCAATTGCACTCCCTGTTTCACCTCTGCAGAAGATATGCCGTTGCAGGTGCGTAATTCGGATTCTATACCCTGATTTGGACCAGATCAATAGCTATACTTTGGAGTGTTAATGCAGACAATCACGGAGTTCTTGCCATCATTCCTCACCCGTGCTCCCTTACACCCCCCCTGCCTCTTCCCGTCTCCCCTGCGGAAGCAGAGGTCCAGTGTGAGTATCCCCGGGCGCAGCCCGGGGATCAGGCGCACCCCAACTGCATCCCTCGCCCAAAATCGCGGGGTTCAAATCCACCCCCGGCCGCCTTCGGCGGCCACCCCCGCCCGCGGGGG
>JAAYAQ010000616.1 GCA_012719295.1 Candidatus Hydrogenedentota bacterium
CGCCAGATGCACGATCATCTCCGCCAGGTCCGCGGCGTGTAAGTGCAGGCCGGCGCCCTCGTTACGCCCGGAATCCTCGCCGGTATCCACGCTGCTGGGATTCAGCACCATGACCCGAATATTGGATTTCCGGACCTCGTACAGCAGGGACTGGGCGAACCCCTGGAGCCCGAACTTGCTCGCCGCATAAGCCGCCGCGCCCGGGTCGCCTTTCTTGCCGCTCATCGAGCTGATCACAAAGATATCGCCGCGTTGGCGTTGAAGCATCCCGGGTAGAAACGCCCGGGTGGTCAGGAATACTCCCGTCAGGTTCGTCTCGATGACCTCGTTCCAGTCGTCCAGGGTCATCTCCACGACCGGCCCGCCTCGAAACAGCCCCGCGTTGTTCACGAGGATGTCGGGAACGCCCAGATCGCGGATAACGCCCGCGGCCATGGCCGACACGGCCTCCGGATCGCGCTGGTCACAGACATAGGGCGAGCAGCCGGGCCCCAGTTCGCGGGCGGCCGCGTCGAGCGAGGCGCGGCGTCTGCCGGTAATCGCGACGTTCGCCCCGGCCGCGCACAGGGCCCGCGCGATATGCCGTCCAATGCCCCGGCTGGCGCCGGTTACCACGGCCAGTTTGTTGTCGAGCCGGTGGCCCGTCATGGCTGGGCCGTCCCTGCGGCGCTGCCGCCGGCCTTCAACGCGGCAATGAAATCGTCGACGTCGTAGACAAAGCCGAACGCGAGCGCCACGCGCCACAGCGCCAGCTCCTTGCACCACTGATCGCGCGCAGAGGCCTTGTTCTCGACCGCCGCCGTGGCCTGCCGGAACGCGCTGCAGGTGACGCCGTACTGGTAGGTCATCTCGGCCATGCCCCCGGGCGACAGCAGCAGACACCAGTTGATCGCGAACCCCATGTAGATGAGGTGCGTGATATTGTGGGCGCGGCAGAGGCCGTAGAGCTGCGGGCCGTTCTCGGCCACGCCCTCGTCGCCCCGGGGATGGGCCTGCGGCCCGAAATCGATCCGCGCGAACCCCCGTTCGATGTCCGGCACGTTGTGCGGCCGGGGGTATCCGTGCTGGTGCTTGTAATCGAGCATGGCCTGGAGGGCCGGGTCGGGACTGATCTTCTCTACGGAGGATTCCTTCCGCGGGGCCAGTTCGACCGCGCGTTCGTATCCCGGCAGGTGCGTGTAGTAATCGCCTCCCGCGACAACGTGGAACAGCGGCATGGGCGATTGACGGACCGCCTCCAGCAGCGGAGGGAACACCGTCTCCATGATCGCGTTGGCCCGGACAATGTACGGCACGACCCGCCACCACCCGGGGAACTGGTCGGGCGAGGCGCCCGCGTCCCACGCGTGCATCACGACCACGGCTGTGTGGTCGAGCGACAGGTCGAGGGGTGCCTTTTTCCACCCGCCAAACGCTTCCTCGGGCACGTCGAGCGAGAAATCCGCGTCGCCATGCTGATAGAACCACGCCGGTACCGCCAGTGTCTTCGCCATCCCAAAGGCCTCCAGGGATATGATCTGTTCCGATGCCGTCTCCATCATGGAGCATCGGGCCGCCGTGCCGCAACCGCCGTGGAAGCGCCGTCCCCGCGCGGAGCGACCGGCCTCACGCCTCGTTGATGGCGTCTCTGAGGAGGCGGATGGCCCCGGGGATGTCAGGGAATCCCCAGACGTTGCGGCCCATGGTAGCGCCGGCCGCGCCGGCCCGTCCCACGTCGCGCGCGAGCGCGGCCGCCTCCTCGAGGGTGGCACACCGCGGCCCGCCGGCCGATACCACGGGCACGGGGATGTCCGACACAATGTCGCGAAACGACGCCACGTCGCCGGTGTACGGCACCTTGACCAGATCGGCGCCCATTTCGAATCCTGCCCGCGCCGCATAATGCACGTGCTCGGGGTCATGCACGACCGCGTGCTTTTCGTCGCCGCTTTCGAGGGGGTAGATGTGCGGGATCACCGGCAGCCCGAGCGGCGCCGCACAGCGCACGACCTCGGCGAGGTGGCGCAGGTAGGCCAGTTCCGTCTCGCCGTACACGAACATCGCCACGGCGATCGCGTCGGCGCCCAGCCCCAGAGTCTCCTCGACGGTCGCGGTGTCCGCGAAGTCCGGCTCGTCCGGCCGCAACGCCATCGACTGGATGATCAAAGGTACGCGCCCCGCATACGGCGTCATCAACCGCATTGCGGCGCCCTTGTTCATGGTCACCGCGTCCGGTTCGCCCGCGATGACCTGTTCGAGTGTCGACGCCATCCGGCGCAACTCGGGCGGGAACTTCACGGGGTAATTGATCATGTGGTCCACGGCCACGGTCAGGACGCGCCGGGTTCCTCCGGCCAGAATGCGGTTCAATCGGGTCGCTTTTCCAAGTGCACTCACGGTACCTGCCTGCCTTTCTTCGTATGCCGGCCCCAGACGCGCCTATGGTACGGCACCGGCGGCGCGTTCTCAATGCCCCCGGC